>JAPULM010000520.1 GCA_027294925.1 bacterium | reverse complement strand
ACTGCCCCCGTTCAGGCAGGCAACAGCGGCGGGGACCGAGGAAGTTGCAGCCGAGGCAAGAATGTTCACCGTTCTAGTCATTAGTTTTGCGGCCTCAGGCCGCAGGTCGTAAAGCAGAATCAAGGCGTTGCTGATTTTCTTCAAGGTCTGGTAAAAATCGTGGTATGGGAAAAATTCCCACCCCATGTAGAGCTTCACGACAGCTCCAGACCACATCGAAATGTTTGTTTCTGAGACTTCTTCCACGTTCCGCTTAGGGGTTTATTTTGAAGTTCAAGAATATACGACGCCACTTTGCCTTGTAAGATCAGTGTCAATTTCTCATAGACATAGCGTTGCCATCACGCTGGACATATACAGTCACGTCAGTCTGGAGCTGGAAAAGAAAGCCGCGTCCAAGCTGAACGCGGCCCTCAGAAGTGGAAAATGATCCGGGTTGATGTAAATTGGCTTCTGCACCATTTATTTATGTAGAAGCCATTCCATACAACCTCTTAATTGTTTAATGCTTAAGGGGAGACTTGAACGCCGACGGGCATAAAGCCCACATGAGGTACAATCATCTGAGCGCATCATTGTTTTCGGTCATTAGGACAGCAGCCGGTGAATAATCATAACGACAGAACACATGGCAAACCACGTCTGACCTGGGCCTATGCACCCGCCGTAATGGCTTTGGTCTTCATGCTTCTCATTGCACGCTTCTTGCCTTCCAACCCACCCTCACCCTCAAAGCAAGCCGATACCTCACCAACACAGCGCCAGCGGGTAGTCATCTTTCTGGTCGACACGACTGATTACTTTGATGCGCACGGCGACTTTGTCCGAAGCGTCATTAGCCGGCACTGCCCGCGTTGTGAGATACGACCTGTCAACCTGCATGGTGATCTAAGTTTGCCCAGTATCATTCGCGCCTTACAGCATGTCTATGAGCTGAGCCAAACGTTCGCAAGCAGTACAACCATTCTGGTTAATTTGAGCCTGGGAACCTACACCTATGATAAAAACCTACACGCCATTTCGCGTACCCTGACCGAGCAAGGGGTGGTCTTGATTGCCTCGGCAGGCAACGACAATAAGGCAAAACCTTTCTATCCTGCTGCGTTTGATGAGGTGTTAGGCATCTGCTCCAGCACGCGATATCGAAAGCGCAAAACATCATACTCAAACTTCGGTGCCTGGGTCAGTCTATGCGCACCCGGCCTGCAATATGTCAGACGCCCGCTACAAGCTGGTAGTCTCGCCAGCGGCACGTCGTTTTCGAGTCCCGTGGTAACCGGCATCCTCGGGCGCCTTCTCCTGCAATCACCCTGCGCCTCCCCACAGGCTGGACGCAGGGCGTTGATACGCACGGCCGATCCCGTCGACATGAAACGCTATAGGCTTGGGGCTGGACTGGTTAATGCAACAGCGGCCGAACAATACCTACGACACCTCTACCCCTGTCAATCTACCAGGACATTCCTTCAGCAGCAATTCACCCGCCTTGAGCGCCTGGCAACCAAGGTTGGCGTCTCATTAGCCGTCATTGTCTATTTTTTTGCCTCGATCTTTACCATTCCAGTCCTATTGGCATTCACCATCGACCGCTTTCAGCGCCGCGCTGCTAAACGGCTGCAGCAGCGCATTCTGCACGTGCACACAGGCACAGCGCAGTATCGACGCCAACGCATCCTGGCCATCAGACAAAAGACCATCTATCGCCAACAGATCCCCCACCGTATGCAAGCGGAACTGCTGGTGTTACTCCATGCGTTATACCAATTCGGTGAACCCTGTTGGTGGTGTGAAAAAGCTGCCGCCGAATTCACCCAGGATGACATCGATCAACTTGACCCATCTGGGTGTCAGCGCTGTAACCTAGAGCCTCTGGCCGCACTTCCCAATATTGGCAAGCATTCGTAAGCGACCTTTCAAACCCAGCCGTCCGTTATTGTCGCACAGCACCATTTCTGTTACATTAAAGGGGCATGGAATGCGTCTCATGCGTTCCCCACCCCCGTACGATCGGATACATCCTCTGCTTACCCCGCAGGAGCCCCAAGTGACGCGATCAGCTTTGACGCCATGTTCAGATTCCAAATGCCGACGACACTGGCTCGTCACACAATTGTCGGTGCGCATCACCCTGGTATGGACAGACAATCGAACCTCTATGCTATCCGTTAAAGGCAATCAACGTACGGGTTATCAGATACGTCTGCATCGCATGTTCCAAGATGCCCCAGACACCATATGGCAAGCGTTGGCCGCTTATATTCGCCGTACGGACAAGTCTGCCCTTCGTAGGTTACGTACCTATATTCAGAATCACCGACATCTTATTCTACGCCAACCCGCTCAACGCCAAACGTACCAACAGGTCATACAGCCCCGCGGCCAACACTTCGACCTAGAGGCCATTTATCAGAACCTGAATCATCGCTACTTTGACAACCGTGTGCAAGCCTATATCACCTGGGCGCGCCGAGCCCCGCAGCACTCGCGCGTCTCTATCCGGCTTGGCTCATATCATGCAGTAGATCGACTCATTCGTATCCATCGCCTGCTGGATCAAGCCTTTGTACCACCCTATATGGTCGAAAACGTCGTCTTCCATGAAATGTTGCATGAACACATTCCCCGCCAGTTTGTCAATGGACGCTGGCGCCTTCACTCACCCGAATTTCGTCAAGCCGAACAGCGCTTCCCTTATCATCAGCAAGCTGAACAGTGGCAGCAACGCAACCTGCACCGCTTGCTACGGTAGTAACAGAACGCTTTAGAAATCCGCCTTCGTACAGCAAGCACCACACAAAAGAAGGTGCAAAATACTCCTCAGCCCTTGTCATTTTTCGCCTCATGAGATTAAATGATAGATTGAAAGCTGCTATTTGCACGGGATGGACAATTTATATTAGAGGAGACCTTGTTATGACGCATACCCTCGAACAGTTCGCCGCCGACTGTCACCGCATTCTCAAGGCCGATTTCGGACCCCAAGGCCAACAAGAGGTATGCACGCTGTTGCAGGAAGTGCTTAAGGATGATGACTTCGTCGCCACCCATCTGGGCGACGATGTGCCGGCGCGCAAGATTCTCTACGAAGACCCGGAACTCGGTTTTTGCATCCTCGCCCATGTCAACACTGGCGCCAAAGAGAGTCCGCCACATGATCATGGTCCGGCCTGGGCAATTTACGGCCAGGCGCGTGGCGAGACGGTGATGACCGATTGGGAGCTGGTTGAGGCGGCGACTGAAGACACCCCGGGTAAGGTAAAGATGGCCAAAACCTACACCCTGACGCCGGGTATGGCCTTTGCCTATGACGTGGGTGATTTGCACTCGCCGCGGCGTTCAGGCCCGACCCGCCTGATACGTCTTGAAGGGCAGAACATGGATAAGGTAGACCGCTTGGCTTACCGCCCTATATAAGAAATGGTCTAAAAATTCATGCGGGGGGATTTTTCCACCTAGCGGTTATGAAATCCCTCCGACAACCTCATCTACGGATAGGGGTTTTAAAGCATGTTATTCACGGCGTCCACCCGTAGTCCTCACCGGGAACAAGCGCCGTGAGCGACCTATCTGGGGGGCAGAAACCGCCCCTCTTCCCCCACTGGCGCATCTCACCTGTTCTTGTCATACATGGAGACCGCCATCGCCGAGACAGGGCGAACCTCGCCATATCTCCTACACCCAAGCAAGCGCTTAGCGGCTCGCTTGCTCAGCTAGAGGCCCATGCCAAGGTACCTTGGCAGACACGCGCTGCCATCGGCGGCGGGTCGGCGGAGAGGTTGAGCCGTGGCACAATCTTACCGATGACCTGTCCCTGGGTAATGGCAGCAATGATTCTCAGGCTGCCCTGCTGACCCACACAGCCTTCCATATCGAGGCTAAACACGCTCTTGAGCAGCTGTGCCCAGTGCCGGCCAGGCGAGTCGCTACGGGCTTGCGGCGGCGCGACGCCCTGCTGGCGGGGAGTGGGGATAAGCACCACGCGTAGCTTACTATGTGGCGCCAGACATCCGCCATAGCGCACCTGGTGAAGGCGTGGCGGCGGAATCAGCGCCGTGAGCGTTTCGAGCCATGCCAAGGGCGATGGAAATCGAAACCCAAGAAATCTGGCCGGCCCCAGATCAACAAAGAAATCCGCAATTTGATTTGCCGTATGGCCCGGGAGAGTCCGTTGTAGAATGCACAGCGAGTGAGCAACATGGGCATCGAAGAAGTCAAAATCGCGCCACGCTCGCCTTGGCAAAATCCTTACGCGGAGAGGATGATCGGCACCCTACGGCGCGAACCGCTCGATCGGGTCGTCGTCTTCAATGCAGGTCATCTGGTCGGCACCCCTCTTGGTCATACACGCATGCCAGCGCAGACCGTTAGCAAAGGCGATGGAACTTTTGTCAACGACACCTGTTGCTGAACGCATTGTGTCTAGAATCGAAGCTCTTGTTGTTGTATAGTACACTATAAGGACCGCCGAAGCCGAAAGACGGGGAACAACACCGGAGTTGCTTGCGCTGGACAGTTTACGCCAACTTTTTGTATCGCCTCAGGACACAGGGGAACTGTCCGGGGAGGTCACCAACCTGTTTGATTTCCTTGCTGACGACGTTGGTACAGTAGAAGGCTGGGCAGAAGCGTTCTCAGAAAACTGCGGTCAGCGATTTGACCAATGACCGCTATGGTTTACTCGGAGTATCCTTTAAACGACAGTGGAGAGGGTGAGCAAGCTGTTAGTAGGATGACATATGGGGTAACACGCGTAATGGCTGACGCTGCAGAAAGGTGGGCTACCCAATCCCGGTATGACCTTGAAACTGCGAAGGCCATGCTTGACGCCGGCCGTTATCTTTATGTCCTTTTCTGTTGTCAGCAGGCAGTTGAGAAGATGCTAAAAGCGCTGATCGCCAAACGGACTAAAGCCCTGCCGCCACGTCTTCACAATCTTATGCGGCTGGCTGATGTCGCCTCACTCACGGTTCCGGAAAACACCGCGCATCTCTTCAGAAGATTGTCCGATTTCTACATTGCATCGCGCTATCCGGCGGAACTGGATGAGACAGCTTGGACTGTCAATCTTTCTCAGGTACGTCAGACATACGTGGATACGGAGGAAACCTTCAAATGGCTCTTGTCAATCCTGTAATCGAACAGCGCGCTACTCGGGCACTTCAGGTTTTGGCCCGTCATATGAAAGTCCGTGCTGGCTTCCTCTTCGGTTCACACGTTGATGGAACGCCTGATGCCTACAGCGATATTGATCTGGCTGTGTTTGCAGAAGGCATCGAGGCCTGGAATATCTTCGAACGCGCTGATATGACTGCCCTTGTGCAACGTGAGGTGGGAGATGATATCGAGCTGCATTACTTTCCCGTGCACACCCTTGAGTCTTGCGACCCCGCTAGTTTCGCAGCATACGTGCTGTGCCGTGGGGTACAAATTAACGGAACTGCCCTCAATTCATGAGGCGAATAAACAAATGACACGTGACAAATGACCAATGACTGCTTTAATTAAAGACCTCATCGATATCTCTGAGCACGTTCAACTGGGTGACTTCGTTCTGCGGCTTTCCGAAGACGTGAATCGTCCTGACGAGACGCTGCGCGACTACGTGGTAACACCCGAGCTGGACGTATGCTTTGACAACTATGCTTACCAAAAACTCCATCCGGGATATTTCTCAAACAAGTAACGTGTTTGATGTCTCAACTCTTCCGACGTAGAATGGTCGCGGTTCTACATCTGGGGAGGAGGCTGCGATGGGATTGATCCAAGCTCTGTATCTTTTGTTGCGGGCGTTCGTCGTCAGCCGCGCCACCCTGGCCGCTGAGAATCTTGCGCTCAGGCAGCACAGCTCAGTGTGCTCGAACACGCGGTGAAACGACCCAGGCTGCGCTCCAGAGATCGACGCTTCTGGGTCTGGCTCTCGCGCCTCTGGCCCAACTGGCACTCCGTGCTGCGGATCGTCCAGCCCGACACCGTGATCAAATGGCATCAGATGGGCTTCAGGCTCTACTGGCGATGGAAATCGAAACCCAAGAAATCTGGCCGGCCCCAGATCAACAAAGAAATCCGCAATTTGATTTGCCGTATGGCCCGGGAGAGTCCGTTGTAGGGTGCACAGCGAGTGAGCAACATGGGCATCGAAGAAGTCAAAATCACGCCACGCTCGCCTTGGCAAAATCCTTACGCGGAGAGGATGATCGGCACCCTACGGCGCGAACTGCTCGATCGGGTTGTCGTCTTCAATACAGCCCATCTGCGGCGACTCGTCATGTCGTACCTGGACTATTACCACACGGTCCGACGTTCCTTGCCGTAGTAACGCCGATACCCGACCGTGTCGCGTACGCGTTTGCGCCCCCGGCGGTCGGTGAGCTCCATGCGCATGCGCCGGGTTACCCACTCACCTTCCGGCCGCGCATCGACCCTTTGCATAATTTCCTTGCCAGTTAATTGAGCCACCTCTTCCATAGTATCGGCGCGGGTTTCACCCTCGATCATCATTCCCGCCACAACGACTGCCAGGAAGATTCCGGCAGCCGCTCCGGCACCAGACCTCGCGGCACTCGACGCTCTGAACCCCTAGATGAAGCGTGGTTTGAGTTCTTTGACGAGCGCCGGCAAGAGAGTGACGCTCAATATAAAGGCGGTGAACACCGCCAACGCCACAATCATCCCGAAGAGTTTCAAGGGAACGACTTCGCTCGTTGTCAACACACCAAATCCGAGAGATACCGTCAGCAGGTTGAAAAATAGGGCACGGCCCGTGTGTGGATAGAGTGAAAGCAACGCCTCGTCGACGTCTGGATTCTTCGCACAGGCTTCGCGGATGCGATCGATCGTGTGTATGGCGAAGTCCACCCCGAGACCAATGGCCACTGACGCGAACATCGATGCACCAATGCCGATGGACAGTCCATTGACGACCAAATAGCCATAGATAAAAAGAATGGAACTCACGACCGGAATCACGGTGAGCACGCCAGCCACAACGGACCGGAACACCACGATAGCCATCACGAGAATCAGCACCAGCGCAATCCCGATACTGCGAAAATGCCTGCCCTCAATGCCACCGAGCCATACATGACTGATCATCGCCCGTCCGCTAAGGGTGGCCTTGAGTCCCGGCTCATTGAATTTTGTATCAATGTACTCTTGAAACGCATCGACAAGCGGCGCGTTGTCGGAATACCAACCCGAAGTGAGATTCACGCGGATGTTGGCACGCTGGTAATCGTAGTCTATCTCTTCTTCAAAATCTGTCGGGTCTCCGGAGGCCGAATATACGAGGAAGAGTTGTGCATTAGTCGTTGAATCATCGACCAGCGCGTACTGGTCGCGCCGTCCTTCATTCAACGACCGGTTCCTTTGCTTCAAATAGTCGACGATCGATGTGCTGCCGCCGACACCATCCAAAGATTCCATCTACGCTTGAAAGGCTTCGATTTTCCTCAGGTAGCGCGGATTGAAGAGCCCCTCCACTTCCTCCGTTTCGACAACGCTATCCATCACTGTCGTGCCATCGAAGCGTTGGTTGATGAAGGTGTCCGCCTTCACGATGGGTTCCTTGGGGTTAAAGGTCGTAATGCGGTTGTCATCGACCCGCACCTGGGAAGCGGCGATACCGCCGAGCACCACGCCTGCAATACACAGCCCAATGGTGAGGCGACTGTGTCGGAGCACCCGTGAGCCGATTGCCGTCATGCCACGCGCGGAATGTCGCCCGTCTCCGACCCGACGGGATAGGCGGGGCTCGGTTTTGGTTTGAAGAACATCAGCAGGGCGGGCAATACCGTGATCGAATACAGCCAAGCCAAGCCCACGCCGACTACTACAAGTGGATGGCATACTTGTGATTCCCGATCTTGCCTTACGCCAGCAGCTCGCCGTCTATCAGCAAACCATCGCTCGTCCCAAACGTCGACCGATCGATCGCTGGTTTTGGAGCTGGCTCTCACGACTTTGGCCGAGCTGGCAAAAGGCTCTGGGGTTCGTGCAGCCCCACACGGTCATCGCCTGGCAGAGAAAGCGTTTTCGGGATCATTGACGTGGCTAAATCTACGGTGGAGAAGTATCGACTCGGGGTCAGAACGCGATAACGAGCCGTCCTCGAGTTCCACCCGCCTCCAGCCGTCGGTGCGCCTCAGCGGCTCGCTCCGGTGGGTAGGTGCCGGCCACGCGGAGTGTGAGTGCTCCGGACTCCACGAGTTGCCGCAGGCGGTCAAGTTTCTCGAACTCGCCGTCGTATGTGCGCACCGAGGTAGCCGTGAATTTTATGCCACGTTGCGGCTCGCCCTTGAAGCCACGTACCGAAGTGAACGCGCCACCGTCGCAGACTGCTGGAATCACCCGTTCGTTTAGGAGGGCACCGTCGGCGAGACCGTCGACGCCGTTCGGGAAGTGTTCCAAGATCCGCGTGGCGACATCGTCGCCGCGGCGAACAACGATATCGGCACCGAGCGATGCGACGAGTTCATGATCGGCCTCGGACGCGTCGGCGATGACCGTCAACCCATCGACCTTGGCAAGCTGTACGACATAGCCGCCGTAAGCGCCCGCGGCCCCGGTCACCGCGAGTGTTTGTCCTGAAGACAGTCCAAGCAGGTCGAGCGACTGACGGGCCGTGAGTCCGTTCATGGGCAGCGTGCACGCCTCGACGTGCGTGGTGTTGGCCGGCGCAGAGACCACCGCTCGTGCATCGAGGACGATCTGTTCGCGGTATGCACCGTGGCTGCCCTGCGGTATCACCATGGCCATGACCACGTCCCCAACCTGCACACCGGTGGAGACACCGTCGCCGACCTCGTCGACGATCCCGGCCGCGTCCATTCCTGGCACGTATGGCGGTGGGTCAGCCTTCTGTTGCTCGGCACGTGAGCCGTTCCGTGCCAACGTGTCAGTGGGGTTCACCGCCGCAGCGTGTATACGAACGCGCACTTGGCCGGGGCCGGGGTGGACTTCGGGAAGATCGACGACTTCCAGAGCTTCCGGGCCGCCATGAACCATGATTCCTACTGCGTGCATGTTATCCACCTCTCGTCTTAAGGGTCCAAAGCCATCCGAACGGATAGGACAAACAGGCATTTTAGCGCCGCCCCGTCCAAAGCGCAACCCCTGACAACGCCTTTGGCATCTCAGCCTCGCCCGCCTGTGGCAATCCCAGGACAAGTGCTAGGACGCGTACGACCTGCTGGCTACGGGGTATGCTGCATGAACCGGTGACTGCCTACGCCGAGCGGGCGTGTGAGTTTCCTGAAGCCTGAGGTTGGGAGCATTGAACTCGACAAGAGGAGAAAAATGCGTTAATTATTCATACACGATTGTCTTCGGTGCTGGCTGCAAGATGGATGTTGTCCAGAAAAATACGTGGTGTTGGCGGGTGTTTTCTACCTGAGCCTCCAAGTGGGTATCGTGAGGAAGCGAGCACACATCTGACCAGAGCAACCCTATTGACGAGAGCAAGAGAGCGACATGAAATTTAGTTTCTCAGACGAACAAGTAGAATTCCGCACGGCCTTACGCCGGTTCCTGAGTGATACGGCACCCTCAGTTGAGACACGACGCTTGATGGAAACTGACATCGGCTATGACGCGGATGTTTGGCGACAAATGAGCCAGGACCTCGGACTCACTGCCATCCATATTCCGGAATCCTACGGTGGACAGGGTTTTGGCGTCAGTGAACTGGCAATCGCCACGGAAGAGATGGGGCGAGCACTTTTGTGTGCCCCCTACTTTGCGTCAACCATACTGGGGGCGACTGCCATCATGCATGCCGGCTCAGAGGACCAAAAGCAGACATTGCTACCCGGCATCGCGGCGGGTAAGGTCATTGCGACTTTGGCGTTCACCGAAACGCATGGACGCTGGGATGATGACGCAATCGCCATGACTGCGACGCAGGTGAACGGCACGTACGTTCTCAACGGCACCAAGAGCTTCGTCCTCGACGGGCACAGCGCCGACCTTTTGGTGGTGGTCGCGCGG
>JAPULM010000052.1 GCA_027294925.1 bacterium | reverse complement strand
ACCCTAGAAGCATTCGAGTGAACTTTTACACGTGCAAGACAATATCATAGCCCGAGGGCAAAGTAACGGTTGTCCCTGGCATGAGCAGCCACGGCGCTTTTTTGTGAGTATACAGACAACGCTGGACCACAGTCAATGATGTGACAGGCAAAGTTTTGCATCTCGATTGATCGGTAGGCTAATCAGGAGCGCTACCTGCCATTTATGTAAAGAGAACGTTGGCGAATGAGACGATGCCGCCCGCCGGATCATGTGCGTAGTCGTAGTGCAGAAGTTGCCCCGATTGCACCATGCCATCAAGGCTCTTTAATGCTGCATAAATACAATTTAGGCCGCACACTCGCCGCTGGTTACGGTCTTTCATGACCGATTGATAGAAGCGGTCGGCATTTCCTGCCACGACATGTTGTAGATCCTCTCGGTCACGCGTTGCAACGGTGCTAATAATTGTTTCGCTAATGTCGAAGGCATCGCCAAAACGCCGACCAACATGGGCTAAATCTGCTCCAGCAATTACACAAACTTGTTCTGAGGCGGATATGATGATGTCGCGACAGGCTGATAGAAAGGCATCGACATTTTCCGCTATCGCTGTTCCCGGAGCAAGCTCAGGACCGAAGAGACCACAAAGAATGGGAACAATCCGCACATCAGGCCCATAGAGATAGGCCAGCATCACCGCCTGAAATTCGATGGAATGTTCCGTGCGGTGCACCTGTTCATGGGCATAAGGGTCCCAATCGCATGCGTTTTCTAAACGCTGGACAATGTTTTGGTCGGTTTTGAGCATACCAAAGGGTGTGTCATAATTTTTCCGCGTGAGAATAAATGGCACTGGCGGCGATGCATGTGCGACGCCAAAAATAAACACCGTTTGAGGGCGACCACGTTTGAAAAATTCGAGATAACCGTGCGCATAAGCGTGACCGCCACGGTGAAAATCGATATGTGGCACAATAAGACAGCGAGCTGGCCGGTCATGCTGCTGTGTTGCGTTCGGTCGAGCACCGGGCCCATCTTGTCGCGTGAAAAATGTGTCCAGAAAAACACCAAGCTGTTCGGGATGCTCCGGGTAGGAGGTGCCTGCCAGATATGCCGGACGCGTCGTTGAAGCGGTAAAAACGTCTTCGACGCGCTGGCGCATGGCAAAAAATTGCTCGCTTTGCAAAAAACCGCCTTTGTCCAGCATCTCGACGACCTCTTGCACGTCTGCTGACCTCAGTATTTGTCCGCTGAACTGTCGCGCAAAGGCATGCTGAATATCTGATACATCGTTTTGCCCATTCAACTGACAGGCGATGAAAAAAGCCAGTGGCGTTAGCAACAGCTGCTCCTGGACGATTCCTTCGGTATCGCGCAGACAGATAAACTGGCGCCCTTCATGCTCAATCGGGAATGCATCAATTTGTCGAATAGCCGGAAGTGTCATAATGCCCCAACCTACTGCGAAGTATGCAGCGCGTCAACGGTAAGACACATCGAATCACCACACGCGTTTAGAACGGCTGCTGGATTGCTGCCCGGCTGCACTAGGCCGCCGCTATCGTTTCTTGCCACCAGGTTGGTAAGGCAAAAGCAGCAGCATGAACCGCGTGGTTGTAGTAACGCCCGCTGAAGTCTAACCGGGACTGCTTGCAGGTGTGGCCGTCTTTACTGCTCATAACGAATGCCATATCACCGCCCATATAGGTGGCAATGGCCGCCCGATACACATCAACTGTGCCGAAGCTCTCTCGTACCCGCTCAACGCCGAGCCGGAATACGTCCTGTTGATATATTGGCACGCCAATTTGGCGTACCATGACACCCGATGGGGCTAGACAGGCCCGCACATCGCGGAAAAAATCGCGTGTAAATAAGGCTTCCCCTGGCCCAATAGGATCCGGGCCATCAATGATGATGGTGTCAAATGGCTGCGCTTGTCCCTCTGACCGTACATAAGCACTGCCGTCGTCGATTAGAAGTTGTACGCGTGGGTCATCATAATCGCCGTTAATTCCCAGATATTTCACTGCAATGTGAATGACCGCCTCATCCAGTTCGACCATCACCACACGTGTGACCCAGTCGTGTCGAAGTACTTCGCGCAGGATGCCGCCGTCGCCACCACCGATGATGAGCACTGAAACGTCCGACTTTGGGGTGAACGCCTGTCCCAAGAGTGGCACGTGGGTAAGCATTTCGTGATAAATGAATTCATCACCTTGGGTAGTTTGAATGATATTATCCAGTACCAACACCCGTCCAAGTAGATCATGTTCATAGACGTCGAGTTGTTGGTAGGGTGTGGTCTCCGCGTGCAACAAACGCATTTTTAGCCCGAGGCGTATTTGCACCTGAAAATCGTATTCGTTCCACCATTTGGCTTCAGACAGTGCCACCATCGCAGACCTCTCCCTGGGCGCTACGCTGGTGCTTGCCTGGCGGCATCGACAAATTGTAAGCGCCAGCCGTCCGGGTCCCGGAAATTAACCGTCGTGCGTCCCGTTGCCGTGACATAATTGGGCGGTTTCATCGTCGTGATGCCTTTGTCTTGCAAGGTGTCATAGGTTTGTTGTGCGTTATCTACCGTAAAGGCGATGTGATTGACACCAATATTTTCTTCCCCGCTAACTTGGTGAATCTCGAAAATCGGCTGATTGGGGCCCGGCAGCTGCAGCTCTGCCGATTCACCGTGATGTGAGGTACGGGTCAGTAGATTGAATCCCATTTTTTGAAAGAAGCCCACAAACTCTTCAATATCTCGGACGATCAATTCGATATGATCAATACCGCGTATCATTTCGTTCCTTTCCGCCTGGCGTGTTCACACGTTAACCTGGCAGCATTGTGTCTTAAGGTTTATCATATATTTTCTTTCAATCCTAGCACATTGAAGGCGGGCACTGGATTGCGCAATCCCTTCAATACGAGATCGCCCACGTGCTCAGCCTGCACGAAGCTGTCTGCCGCTGCGTAGACGTGCTGGCTGACGAGAATTTGCCCAGCCTGAGCCTGGTCGCATAAACGAGAGGCGAGATTTGTTGCTGGACCAATGGCTGCGTAGTCTACCCGACCCTCGAAGCCGATCATGCCCAGGGTGGCGTAGCCCTGCGCGACACCGACCCCAAACGCTAACTCGTAGCCGCGCTTGCGCCAGCTTTCTGTCAGTACGTCCATCTCCCGGCGCATGGCGATGGCCATGCG
>JAPULM010000519.1 GCA_027294925.1 bacterium | reverse complement strand
TCTGAGCAGCGCCAAGAGCGGGCAGTTGTCGGCCCAGCTGACCGGCCAATCTGCCATAGAGTTGTCTTAGCAGCTGGCTGAGCCGACGATCAGGACCGCGGGCTTCTGCCGTGGCGGTGACCCGGCCAGTCTCGACATCGGAGGCCCGTATGGTGATCAGCAGGTCCTCTCCCTGCTTGACCAAACTTCCCGTGATCAGCACCGTCGCGCCGAGCAGCCGACCAACCTCTTGGCGGGTAAACGTCGCCGTCAGCCCCTCCAGGCTCAGGGACTGTTCGGCCAACACCTGGTGCAGGTGCTGCCGATCAACCATGGCGTGCGGGTCGGATTGGGAAATGGTCACGCTCAGCAGGGCCGGAATGGCCTCTTGCAGGTGCTGCAATGACGCCTCTGCGTGCGGATTGTCGAACGGCAAGATCCAGATACGTGGCGGGCGCTCACCTGCCCAGGCAAGATGGCATGCCAGCATCGTGAGGAGGAGTACACGATTGACCATCTGACCCTGTTTCAACCCCTGCATCTATTCCACCAACCTCTGATAAAGGGCCCGGGAGCTTGTCGCCAAGAGCATCGGCTTCTGCGCCTCAAAATCGAACACGGGGCGCAGGCAGACGAGCGCTGCGTTACGCACGAAGCACTCGGCTTGTGCGGCGTCATGCATGACCTGGAGGTCCGAATCGATGCGGCGCAGGTCACCAGGCCGAGAAGCCGTCAACCAGGTCACAAAGCGATTGTTGAAGGCGATGGCGATACCGATCTGTCGCGCCGCAACCGGGAAGCTCCACAAGGCGCTGGGTTGACCGGCAAACACCAGCTTGCCGGACGCCTGCCAGTCAACGCCATCCACACTGCGACTGACGCGTAACTCCGTGACGTGTCTGTACCGTTTGCCGTCAACCACAAAATAGCCGTGGCGCCAGTCAACCGACCTATACGGCTGAAGGGTGTCCGAGGTGTTCTCGTACACGGCCCAGAGGGTTCCATCACGGGTTTTCACCAGGCGATTGCGATACAGGTCGTGCGGGATGACCTTCTGCGGCCGGCCCCAGTGCCGCAGATCGTCTGAGTAGCGCATGAAACCCTGTGCCAGTAACATCACGTACCCCCGGCGTATGGGAACCACGTTGTAGGTTCGCTCGGGCGGTTCCACCCGTCCGTAAGTATAGCCGATATTCTCGGTTGCTTTCTCGAACACCATGCGTTGCGGCGTTTCCCAACGCAGCAAATCTTCGGAGAAGGCGACGAAACGCCTGGCGTTTGTCTTGCTGGTGCCGCGCGCCCAGAGGAGCGCATAGCGACCGTCGCGGGTTCGGACCAGCGACGGATCAAATTCCCGTTGCCTGGTGTTGATCGTTATTGGTAGGTCGAGGGTGAGCTGCAGATCACCCCGCTGGAAGAGCCAAATATCGCCGTCCATCGCCACTACCAGCCAGTCTTCGGCGTACACATCCAGCACCGGGCCACCCGTGTAGACCACTGCCTGCGGCTGTCGGACGACAACAGCGCCGTCCCAGCCGGCCGTATAACGGGTGACGAGCTTTTGCATCGCGGCGCTCAGCGCTACGTGGTCGTCAGGCTCCGTTTTGGCTATCGCACTTGCCTTTGCAGAGACCGTGAACGACACTTGCCACCATACGATGTCGGTACTGTCCTGCGGCCCGAACCGTAGGCGGTACCACACCTCGGCCGGCGTATTTGAAAACAAGCCCGGCCCCCAGCTGGTACCGATCGAAACAAATTCTGTCCCCGCCGGCAAGGCGACCGTCTTTTCATAGGTGCCAGGCTTGGAGAATTTGAACTTCTTCAAACGCTTGGAAAAAGAGAACTGCGGCGGCCAGCCGACGGGATGCGGCAGGTTGAAGGAGAATGCCGCAATGCCCTTGATCTTTACCCGCAGGGTGGCCGAGTCGATTTGATGCCCCGCAGGCGCCGCGAAATCAAAGTATTCGTAGCCTCGGTCGTCGTATCTGGAAGCATTCCTGGCGCGCCTATCTGGGCTGCGATCGCCAAAATCGCGTCTGATCACCAGCCCATCCTTGACCATATTGAGTCGGTTCAGATGGTTCAGGGCGTGATCCCGGATCAGCTGGCCGGTCATAGCATAATGATGCAGCATAATGAAATGGGCCTCGGTCCTAATGGAATCGCGCTGCCTGCCGTCGTAGAGCGGATGCCGGGTCAGAAAGTAGGTTGCCGCAAGGAGGTCCTGATAATGCGTCAGGGCCGCTTTGATTTGTCCCAGGCGGGCATAGGCGCGGGCCAGGGTGCGGTGTGCACGCATATTACACATAAGCATCGAGGGTCTGGGAACGGACCGTTTGATCCACTTGTTGTCTTGCAATACCGTGTAGCCGCCACGGGCTTGCTGTTCGGCTCTGCGCCTCAGCTCTGTCTCGATGTCGCCAGGCCACATCCGATACCGAATGCTACGATGCGTCAGGATCTTTGCGAACGAGGCGTAGGTTCCCGTTGCGTGGAGTTGGTCAATCTTGTCGAGGATGAACTGTCGGGTCCGCGCCATCGCCTGTGTCTGCTGTTCGTGTTGCGCCAGCAAGCGTAGGAGCGTCTCCAGCAGGACAGTAGCCAATCGCGGCTGGCTCAAGGGCGCCAGGCATTGCTGTGCCGCCGCGAAGTAATAGGCCAGGGCACTCGGCACGTCGCCCTTCGCTTGGTAGGCTTGGGCCAGCTGGCGGGCAAACACAACCGCATGCTCGCTCTGACCGAGTAGTTCGTACAGGTCGAGCACGGCGGGGTAGGCCTTGCTGAAATCGCCGGCTTGCCGAGCGGCGTCGAGGTAGTGCGCCAGGGCTTCGGGATAGTGGCCGTCGTCGAAGGCTTTGATGCCCATGTAGTACGCTTTGGCGACATCGATGGTGGTCGGGATGTCGGTCTCGATGCCGGTGAGCTGGGCGGGGTCGACGGGTTCTCCCAGATGCGCCAGGATGGCCTGACTCAACGCCTGGGGGGCGGCAAGGACGTTGCTGTGCCGATCTGTCCAGGTGGCCTGGGCCAGAAGCTGCTGATCGGAGATACGCAGCAAACGAACCTGAATGGTCAATTGATCCTGTTGGCGGGCGAAACTTCCCAGCAGCAGAAGCTGCGCCTTGGCCAACCCGGCTTGTCGGATGGCCGTGTCCGTATCCACCAGCCCGCTCGTCGCCAGACCATGTTCCCGCAGGAGGTCTCTCAGATGGGCGCGCTCGATAACCTGAAATGGGCTGAGCCGATTCATCCTGCTGATCATCATGTCGGCGAGGCCACGCTGCAGCCAATCCATCCTGCTATCATCGCCCAGCCGGTTGAAGTTGAGGATGCACAGGGTCTGTACCGGGGGTGGTGCCGGGGTCCCTGCTGATGCAACACCAAGCATCAGCAGTAGCAACAGGGCGGCGATACAAATGCGCCATTGCTTGGGGCTGCTAACACACGTATCAGTCGTTGCGACGCGTTTACTGACCATTGCCTTAGAGATACCTCTGCTAAACTCTGGGTTATGTCTCAATAAGACAATTGTAGCTCATCCTGGCGTAGTCCGGGGAGGGAGTGGGGATGTCTTGGGAGGGATGTTGGTTTTTCTAGCTAATTTTTTAGCCTAAGTCTGTAATATTAGCTAACGTGTTTAAAGAGTTAAAGAGGAGGAGAATGGGTGACGATTGTCAATATTCATGAGGCCAAAACGACCCTCTCGAAACGCCTTGAGCGGATGCTGATAGGAGAAGAGATCGTGATTGCCAAAGCGGGTAAACCGATGGCGCGCTTGGTACCGGTACAAGAACGCCTGCCTCGTGCACCGGGTATAGCGCAGGGCCACGTCACGGATGCGTTTTTCGAACCCTTAGCGGAGGCCGAGTTGGAGACTTGGGAGCAATGAGGTATTTGCTAGATACCCATGCGCTGCGGTGGTGGCTATTTGACGATCCTAAGCTCTCCTCAAAGGCCAAGGAGGCGATTTCAGAGCCGGAAAACGAGATCCTCGTCAGTAATTTGCCATTCCGATTGACGAACTGGCCCTGAAATCGAGGTCCGAAGAGCGTAATGAGGCAGCACAGGGATTTCTAAACCGTTTCTGACGCCACTGAAAGTAGCACGACCTCAAGACACCTAATGCACCTTAATGACCTCGCTCATGTCCGCGTCGACACGAACACATTGGCGGGCGCTTCATACCAATCGCGCGCACCGGCCAACCCTTTGCGTATCTCGTCAATGTATGGGGCAGCCGCACATACCATGGCGAACTGGCGCTCATCGAGTGTCAAACCAGCGCGTCGGGCCGCCAGGGCAACCACATCTTGCTCAGCCTGCGTACATTCGAGTGCAGGCGGCTCCGGGACAGGGGGAAGTTCTGACGAAAAAGCCGCCTTGGGGTCGAGCGCTGGGCGTCGCTGCCGCCATGGCGTGGCACGCTCATACGCGTCGCCAATGCGAAGCACCGTCGCTTCATCGAAGGGCCGTCCCGCCAGCTGCATCGACAAAGGCAAAGCGGACGCCGTATAGCCAATGCATTGCACCAAAGCGGGGCCGCCGGTCACGTTGAAGGGGGCGGTAATCGAACCGTTCTGCCAGAACTGAATGGTCCGCCACGCACCCAGTTCTGGCGCCGGGCCCGGGCCGATGCAGGCAATCACATCGTGAGCCGCATAGATCGGTTTCATCTCAGCAATGGCAAGGCGCCGCTCACGTTGTGAATTGAGATAGTCCCACGCCGTCAAGAGACAAGCCGGCAGTACTCGGCCAAGGAAGTCCGCACCGAAATCGCTGGGCCGCGAGCGAAGATTGCGCTCATGCACGGAGAGCAGCTCGGATTCGGCCGTCACCACTTTGATGTGCTGGTAGTCGAGGGGAGACCGCATCGTGATGTCTTCGATAACCGCACCGAGATCTTGCAAGACGTCGAGCGCCGCCTCAAAAGCGACGACTAGCTCGGCATTGACGTCTGGATTGCTCTGATGAAAATGACGCACTACGCCCACCCGCAGCCCCCGAATATCGCCCGTCATGGCAGCGCCATAATCGGGGATCTCTACCTTGGCGCTAGCCGGGTCGCGTTTGTCATATCCCGCCAACACCTGCAAGGCGATGGCGCTATCTTCAACCGTCCAGGTCAGCGGTCCCGCGTGGTCGTAGCTAAAGGAATTGGCGATCACACCGGCACGGCTAACCAAGCCATAGGTAGGCTTGAGACCGACCAGGCCACAAAGCGCCGCCGGGCCTCGAATCGAGCCACCGGTGTCGGAGCCCATCGCCAGCGGCATGAATCCGGCGGCCACTGAGGCGGCAGAACCGCTGGAGGAACCGCCGGTGAAATGCTGACGATTCCAGGGATTACGGGCCGGTGGCCATGGCAAGTCGAAAGAGGGACCACCATGGGCGTACTCGTGGGTGGCCAGCTTGCCGAGCAGAATCGCACCCGCTTGGCCAAGTTTGGCGACCGTCGTCGCATCCTCGGTGGGGACATTATCGATCAGCGTTTTGGAGTGAGCGCTGGTCAGAATGCCCTTGGTGTCGTAGATGTCCTTGAGGCCAAACGGCATGCCATGCAGGGGCCCGCGATAATTTCCTGCCGCAATCTCGGCCTCCATCGCTTTCGCCTGCTCGATCGCTCGCTCAGCGGTTTTGGTGATGAAGGCATCGAGCTGTGGGTTGAGTTGTTCGATACGGTCGAGATAAGCCTGGGTCAACGCCAGCGGCGAGACAGCACGGGTTCGAATCAACTCGGCCAGCTCGGCCAGACTCTTGGTGCATAGTGAATTAGACATCGCTTTCTACCTCCACAGCATCCGCATCGGCAGCTCGAAAGATCAGCGACGGCTCCTCGGTATAAGGCCGGTCTCGCCGCAGACGATCGAGCATGGCTTCGACATGCGGCATCGCCTCGACGAGGTCGCGAAGCTGAGCATCGTCCAGACTGAGCTCAAGGCGCCGACTGATGGCCGCATAGTCAGTGCAGCGCACGGTATCCTTAGATAGGGCGCTGCTAGAAGCACGAGGATCGACCACTTCGGTGTCGCTTTGCGGTTCGATAAATTCGGGTCTGCGCTGCCGCCACGGGGTAGCCTTCTCATAGGCTCGTGCGACCTTGAAACAAGTCGCTTCGTCGAATCGACGCCCAGCGATCTGCATCGCCAGCGGCAGCCCTTGCTCGGCGTATCCATTACAAATACTAATAGCCGGAAGTTGCGTGAGGTTGAACGGATTGGTCAACGACGGCCGGGCAAAGTTGGCCTCGGCTCGCATTGCCGCTTGAACTGGCGCCGGACCATAGATCGTCGCCGTAAGCAGGACATCGACGGTATTCAGAACCGCCAGTGTCTGCTCCGTGCACGCCCGCTGTTGCCGCAACGCGGCGAGATATTCGGCGGCGCTGATCATCGCTCCCGGCAGCACGCGATAGCGGGTGACCACGCCATAATCCTCGGGGCGATTGGCCAAGGAATGGGCGTGAACCGCAAAAGCCTCGGACATGGTAATAATGCGATTGCAGGCCTGGAACTGCTCAAGGCTTGGCAGCTCGACATCGACGACTTCAGCCCCCAGGTCTTGCAGCACCTGCACGGCTGCATGCATCGCATCGACCATTGATGGGTCAGCGCTCGCATCGCGCTCGTAAAAATGGCGCACGAGCCCGATGCGCACGCCGGATATTCCATCTTCAATGCCGGCACGGTAGTCGGGTACCGGCCAATTGGCCGAACTTGGATCGAGCCGATCATAGCCGGCGATAACCTGTAACATGATGGCGCAATCGACCACCGTCCAGGCCAGCGGGCCACAGTTGTCAAGACTCCAAGAAAGGGGTAGCACACCGCGTTTTGACACGCGGCCAAAGGTCGGTTTGAGCCCGGCTAGACCACAGAAGGCAGCCGGCAAACGCACCGAGCCGCCGGTATCGGAACCCATCGCAGCAGGTGCCAGACCGGCAGCCACGGCGGCGCCGGCACCGCTGCTCGAACCGCCCGGGAAACGGTCGAGCAACCAGGGATTATTGGCGGGCGGCCAGGGTAAATCGTACGACGGACCGCCAGTGGCAAATTCATGCGTCGCGAGCTTGCCAAGCAAAATGCCACCTGCATCCAGGAGCCGTTCGGTGCAAGCCGCATTTGCCTCGGGCACGCGGTCGCGAGTCAAGCGTGAATGACCGGTGGTGACAATGCCGGCGGTGTCGTAGATGTCTTTAAGCGCGAAGGGGATGCCATGCATGGGACTCCGTGGCCCGTTGCTGAGAATGTCCTTCTCCGCAGCACGTGCTTGCGCCATCGCGAGTTCCGCTGTCACCGTAAGGTAGGCGTGCAATTTGTAGTCGAACGCTTCAATGCGCTCCAGGAAGGCACCCGTCAGTTCAACCGGAGAGAGTTGCTTTGCCGCAATCAGTCGAGACGCTTCGGCAATACTCAGATAATGTAGGTCATTGCTCATGGCTTCAGTCCGCTAATAAAAGGTTTGTTTACTTATTCTTCTACATAACAGAAAGCACAGAGGCATTCAAGCCAAGAAGAATCTTAACTTCAGCGCTGCGCACCACAGAGGCGTCCGATGATGCTTCAGCTTCATCGGAATCGCTTGCTGGAAGTTTCCCTGAAGAAGGTGGAGAAATCCGTTATGATAAGATGCGGAAATATGTTCATAGGGTCGACCGACAGTGCCGGCTAGCTGCATGGCTTCTTCGGCGTATCTCAATTCCCCGCGGCGAATTTGTCTGCGTTAAGGCAGCACGCTAGGTAGACGTGGCTTTGAAAGTCAGCTGAAGCGAATTTATCAAAGGGGCTATGAAGCAGAGGCAATTGACCCAATGACATTCAACCCGAACAACCCGTCATGGCGTGCCGCAGTAAGCAAGTTTGAGCGCCCAAGCCTGCCGCGTAGTCTAGGACAGGTCGCCAATACGATTATCCCATACATCACGCTGTGGGGCATGATGTATCTCAGCCTCCGGGTGTCTTACTGGAGCACGCTGGTGCTTGCTGTACCCGCCGCGGGTTTTCTAGTCCGGACCTTCATTATCATGCATGATTGTGGGCACGGGTCGTTTTTCAAATCGCGACAAGCGAATCGAATCCTCGGATTTTTGACTGGACTGTTGACCTTTATCCCGTCATATTACTGGAGCCATGAGCACGCCAAACATCATGCTTGCGCAGGCGATCTCGACAACCGGGGGCATGGCGATGTCTGGACCCTGACCGTGCAAGAGTATCTGGCCCTATCTCGGTGGATGCGGTTCTGGTATCGAACCTACCGTCATCCTGCCATCATGTTCGGCCCTAGCCCCCTGTACTTCTTCTTGATTCAGCACCGCTTTTGGCGCCGCAGGGACAGCATAGCAGCACGCTGGAGCACGATCAAAACGAACGCGGGACTCCTGGGCGTCCTGCTCGTGATGAGTCTGACCATTGGCATCAAGGCATATCTGATGATCCAGTTGCCCATCGTAGTGCTTGCGGCAACGGCGGGTGTGTGGCTGTTCTACGTACAGCACCAGTTTGAGGGGACTTACTGGAAACGGCACGACAGATGGAGTTTCGTTTGTGAGGCATTGGAGGGTTCCTCGTTTTACAAGCTGCCACGGATCTTGCAGTGGTATACGGGTAACATTGGCTTCCATCATGTGCACCATCTCAGTCCGCGTATTCCCAACTACCATCTCCAGAAATGCCACGAGTCAGACCCCATATTCGAGGCTGTCAAGCCCCTCACCCTACGATCAAGCTTGAAGTCGCTCACCTTGCATCTCTGGGACGAAGAGGGAAAACAGCTGGTTGGCTTCGGCGACATCAAGAGCGTCCTCAGCAACGGCTGATGACATCTCAGCAGTGAGATAGCCGCGGAGCTGATATTTCTCAGCCTATAGCGCATGATAGGATCTCTTGCCAAGCTCGCGCCACCCACGACTCCACCTTGCCTATTGCTATTGTATGGGTAAGATCGTGTATGACCTTATTGGCGGAATTTTAGGTTCTTAAACTCAGCGCTGCTTGCTGTTTGGCAGTCTCTCGCGTAGCAAGCAGATACCAGATCGCCTCACAGCCCTCCTGACTTTGAAACATCCCGATGTCGCGCCGTTGG
>JAPULM010000518.1 GCA_027294925.1 bacterium | reverse complement strand
GCCTTGAGCAGCACGTCGATACTTTCTTCAAAATGCTCCTTCGACTCCATAAACGAGACACTAAAGGGTGCATATTCCGCTTGGTCGTAACCCCGCCCGGCGGCGAAGTCGACACGGCCGCCGCTGAGCAGATCAAGCGTGGCCCAGCACTCTGCAACGTGCAGCGGATGATGCAGCGGGAGGACGTTGACCGCCGGCGCCAAACGAATATGGCGGGTTTCCGGAATGATGCTGGCGAGCACGAGATCCGGGCGGGAATTCACCCCGAGACGGTCGAAGTGGTGCTCTCCAATCCAGGCGGAGTGGAAGCCGAGTGTATCAGCAAGAATTGCCTGCCGGCGGATCTCCAGCACGAAATCGTTCGCTGTGCGCGGGTTGTCGGGATAGTGGTTATCGCTGAGCGTAAAATAGCCGAAATGCATCTTCTTCTCCCCCAAGCGTCATCGCGGATCATCGTATCCCTGGAGACCCTTGCCCTATTATAAGCCCGCGCCTTTCCCCGCCTCCAGTGACGTCCCGTCCTCGTGCGCGCAGCAAACGACTCCACAACACGCTGCGCTGCATCGCACCCTGCACGGGATTGAAGCGGCCCATGTAGTACTGGTAATAAGTCTTGGAGACTAGGCCGCGGGCCGCAGCCAGGTCTCAGAGAGGGCTAAGCCAGCGGTACTGCTCATGTGATTGCCGCGTGGCTCCGGAAAGGGGTGCCCGACGGCAACTCTGCCGTTTAAGGTCAGTTGGGCGCGTTGAGCTGGGAAGAACACACCCGACCAGCCGAGGGGACGATTGGGATCGCTGCCCACGGGGACGGTGATCACAAATGGTTCGGTAAACTCATACCAGCTCAGCATCAAATGCTCGCTGTCCGTCTCGACCGTTTCGGTCCAAAACGACGTTGTATCGCCCATACGCGAAAAGCGTGCTGCGATAATCGGCAAAGACTGATCGGAGAACTCGCCCGTAGTGACAATTTCTTGCTGCAACCAACGGGCCAGGTCGGGGTTATCGGCAGAGATACGGACGCGGTTATCGGTCACATCGCTTCTTAGAAACAGCACGTGTCCAGGGCCGGCCGGAGAAAAAAGGGTCCGCCAGTGCCCAACCCGTGTAGTCATCGGGCCATCGGCTTCTTCATGCAACCGCATATACTGGTTCTCGCCGGTAAATTTGACCTGATTGGGATCGGTGTGAGCGGCCATGAAACACCTCCGTTTGGGTAAGCTAACAGGTTTTCGCCGTAACGGGTTGCGTGCGATAGCTGCGATAATTATACTCGATCAGCGGTGGCGGGAGAAGCGAGGACGAGAACTAGCCCAGACTGGCAAGCGTGGGAAAAGGAGCCAGGCATAGCGACGTATCGACGCATTAATGTGTCATCCGGGCGTCAGTTGGAAAAACCCGCCCGCCCCCCCCCTCGCTTTCCCAAACCCGGCCTTTGCGAGGCCCTCGCCCCGGTGTACGGCTGGTTTACCGAGGACTTCCTACCATTTGTCAACGCCAATTTGTCATTTTTTTACCCCATCTGTACGATCGGCTCACCTGCGTCTAGCTCTATTCTATTCTGAGCTCTACTCTTCTATAATGGTACAGGTTTGACACGGCGGATTTGCTGGAGGCGAAGGCATTGATCGAACAGTTGGCGTAACCGCACCCAATCGAGCCACACGAACGAGAACAATTGACAACACCAGGCGGTGGTGATAGCGTCGGCGTACACAGCATAATGGCCCCAATGCAAAGAGGAGGAGGGCGATGGTGCAAACACAGGTAGAGATCAAGACGAGCGGCATCGATCACGTGGTTCTGTGGGTGAGTGACCTCGAACGATCCAAGCGGTTCTATATCGACCTGCTGCGCGTGCTGGTAGCAACTAGCCCCTCTGGTCTTCCGGTCTTGTGCTAGGCGCTAGCCCAACCCATAACCTACATCTCCCATTCCTCCGCTTGTTGAGCAATAAGCTGTCCTAATGGCTCTTTGGCTGTTGACATAGGTGATTCTCCGTCAAAGGTTTGCATTGATGCATTGAGACGAGACCAAACCTTGGGACGCGCCATCGAACTTGCCGGGCTGAGCCCGATGAACATCGGCAACACCCCTTATTGCCGCCGATCCAGCGTACGGTATTGAATCGCCTCCGACAGATGCGTCGATGAAATCGTCTCGACACCTTCCAGGTCGGCAATGGTACGCGCCACTTTGCGAATACGGTCGTACGCCCGCGCGCTGAGACCGAAATGTTGCATGGCCTGTTCCAGTAAACGCTCGCCGGCGGCTTCGAGTTGGCAATACTGGCGGATGTCGCGTACCCCCATGGCGGCGTTGTGCGGTACTGATGTGGCGACAAAGCGGGCTTGCTGACGCTCACGCGCCGCATTGACACGTTGGCGGATGGCTGACGACGGCTCGGCAGGTTCGTTGGCCGTCAGGTCGGCGTAGCGTACCGGCGGCACCTCGACGTGAATATCGATGCGGTCGAGCAGCGGACCGGAAACGCGTGCCCGGTAGCGCTGTAACTGCTGTGCCGAACACTGGCAGACATGCTGCGGATCGGTGGCATACCCACAAGGACATGGATTCATTGCTGCAGTCAGCATAAAACGGGCTGGAAACGTCAAGGTCATTGCCGCCCGGGCAATGGTCACCTGCCCATCCTCAAGGGGCTGCCGCATGACCTCCAGCACACTACGGCGAAACTCTGGAAGTTCATCCAAAAATAACACGCCATGATGGGCGAGACTCACTTCGCCTGGACCCGGAATATGACCGCCGCCGATCAAGCCGGCATCAGAGGTTGAATGATGTGGGGAGCGAAACGGGCGAGTGGCGATGAGCGCCCGATCAGGGCCAAGCAGACCAGCAACGCTGTGAATTTTTGAGGTTTCGATCGCCTCATCCAGACTCATATCCGGTAAAATGGACGGGATGCGCCGCGCCATCAAGGATTTGCCAGAGCCAGGCGGCCCCACCATCAATAGATTGTGCGCCCCAGCGGCGGCGACCTCTAGGGCACGTTTGACGTGCTGTTGGCCTTTGACATCGGCAAAGTCTTCGGCATAATTTGAGCGCTGACGAAATAGGCGATGCACCTCACTAGGGGTGCGTTCGATGGCTTCCTCGCCATTTAAAAACGCTATGGCCTGAGCCAGGGTGCGGACGGCAAAAATCGACACGTCATCGATTACCGCGGCTTCGGCGGCGTTATCTGCCGGCACGATCATCCCGGCTACCTGTGCGCCACGTAACGACACCGCCATCGGCATCACCCCAGCGACGGCTTTTACCCGGCCATCCAGAGACAATTCGCCCACTACGACATATTGATCCAGGGCACCGGGGCGGATATAGCCCTCGGCCTCCAGAATGCCCAGCGCCATCGGCAAATCAAATGCCGTACCTTCTTTGCGTAAATGCGCCGGGGCCAGATTAACCGTGATCCGCTTCAAAGGTAAAGGTATACCGCTATTCGACATCGCTGCTTTAATGCGGTCGCGGCTTTCACGAATCGCAGCATCCGGAAGACCAACCGTGGTAAAGGTCGGCAAACCATTCGACAAATCGACTTCAACTTCGACGAGTTGTGCATCGACGCCGAGTAAGGTGCGACTCAGTACCTTGGCCAGCACGGTGTTGCCTCATCATAGGTAAAATCTTTCACTAGCTTGAAATATCTCCTGTTAAGCAAATTGAACCCCCTACACCAGTGTGAGCAAAAACAAAATATTGCTTGACTGAATAGAGTCGTATGTTAGAATCGCGCCGGGTTCATGTATACGATTGCCAACCAAGCTCTGTGACATACATGCGCCTCACCGACATCGTCCGATGAGTGCCGGGCTGCCTCGCCACCTTGGTGACGTGTATAGCCTCTCTCACTATCGACATAAATGGCTGCGACTCTTACGGATACGCCCATGCGCCGAAAAGTTGGGTGAAGGAGAATTCATGTACAAAAACATCTATGTCCCAGTGGATAACTCAGAGCATTCCAATGCCTGTATTGATATGGCGGTAACACTGGGTAAAGCCTTTGAAGCCACCCTCACTG
>JAPULM010000517.1 GCA_027294925.1 bacterium | reverse complement strand
CGTCCCGAGGCCCTGGCGAGGGGAAACCCCTGAAACGCTACCATAACCCATCTTGACCTGCATGTCTAGACCGCGCATTGCTGCGCTGCGCCTTGCTGCGAGCCGCTTTGGCAAGCCGCCACTGTCGCCTGCAAGAGATGGCCGCCAGCGGGGGGCACGAGGATGCCCCAGGGGTGTTTTCAGGGTTGCGCTCCGGAGGGGCCCGGCGATAAAATGGCTTTTATTTGGCCTATCCTCCGAGATGTGCAAGCGATAGTCGGTCCCCTTTGCACCTGGGGCTTGAATACTGCTGGCATCAATGGCCAAAAAGCGCAGTCCCTCGGGCAGCGACGCCACGGCGGACATGCCTTAACACAGTGTGACCGCTTGTTGAGCAGAGATCGAGGCTTTTACCGGTCCTATTTCACCTCCTTGCCCCTGGTCACGCCATAGCCCGCATCGCAACCTGACTTCCGTAGCCCATTGTCCTTGGCGTCGGCTTCACAGACAAAGGCCGTTCAGTCGATCGGCCACCCGCTTCGTTATCAACGCAACCGCCTATCAATCAAAGCGTGAACGACGGGCTTCCATATTGCTGTGGATGTCGAGCAGAACCGTTCTACCCTCGGCATTTAATCGCTGCGCCTGCTTCAGCGCTGCAGCCACCTCACCCGGATCGGTGACGGTGATGCCGACGGCTCCCAGGCCTTCAGCGATTTTGGCATAATCACCCGTCATTCCGGTCATCCCAAACACCTTGCGGGCGGTTGGATAACCGCCGGGATAGGTCGCCATATCGCCGTTATTCAATACGATGGTGGTAATCGGCGCCCCTGCCCGCACTGAGGTTTCGATGTCTAAACCGGACATGCCGAAGGCGCCATCGCCCATGAAGTTGAGGCAAAACTTATCGGGCTTGGCCAGCTTGGTGCCAATCATCAGCGGAATACCATAGCCGAGATGGGTGGTCTTACCCCAGCCGATATAGCTATGCGGCACGGTCGCGGTGTAAAACGGCATAATGGCATCACGCGGCGCGCCCGCGTCATGCGTCACCACACTGTTTTCTTTATCGAGTGTCCGTTCCAGCTCACCGATGACCCGGTAGGTGTTAATCGGCGTCTCATTCGAGTTCAACAGGTCGGTCCACTCAGACAGCCACTGCTGTTTAATCTCAGCAATTTCAGCCGCCACGTCACGACGCTGTCCCTGTCGCCCGTTCTCACCGATTTGCGCTTTGACCTCATCAATCAGCATTTGCACGGTCAGCTTGGTGTCACCCGGTAATCCGACCTCGACGTTGTAGTCTTTGTTCACATCTTCAATGCTTTCCGTATTATGAATGATGCGTTTGCCATCTGGTATTGGCTGACCGTAACCGGTTCGCGTCAAACTGGAGCCCAGCGCCAGCAAGACGTCAGATTCTTGAATCCAGCGCCGCGCATGTAGGCCGGTTGCCCCGCTGCCGGCGCCGAGTGCCAGGGGATGACGCTCATCGAAGCCGGACTTGCCAGGCATGGTGCAATACACGGGAACCTGCAGCAGCTCAGCCAACGTCTTGAGTTCAGACGTTGCGCCAGACAGCAAGGTGCCCATACCTGACCAGATCAGTGGCTTAGTGGCGCTAAGCAGCAGCCGTACCGCATCCTGTACGTCGCCGGCCGAGGGAGCTTGTAAAAAACGCTTCGGAGACTGGTAATTAAAAGCGTCATTGGAGACTTCCTGCGTGCCGACATCGGCTGGTATTTCGACAATCACCGGACCCGGACGGCCGTTACGTAGGTGGTGAAAGGCTCGCCGCATGACGCTGACCGCCATGTCTGCTTGCCAAATAATCTCACCATGTTTGGCAACGGACTGATAGGTGCGCACCGGAGAAAAGCTCGGCCGTACAGAGTGTTCCGCCAACGCCGGACCACCTGGCAGATACAAAATCGGCACATTATCGCCAAAAGCCTGTGCCAGGCCGCCCATTGAGTTTTCAGAGCCAGGCCCGCCTTGGGTAATGATGATGCCAAACTTGTTGCGGTCATTCACCCGGCTATACCCATCCGCCGCCATCAGCGCCCCGCGCTCCTGGCGAAACATGATGGGCCGGATACCTTCTTCGGCCACCGCTTCAATCAAATTATTGGATGGAAAGCAGGCCACCCACTCAACGCCTTCCATTTTCAAAATTCGTGCAACAGCTTGCACCGTATTCATGCCAACTCCTCTCCAATTTCACCGCGTCCTCGGCGTTATGTCCGCGTGTTCGACAACACGTGTTTGCTTGTCTCAGTTTCCGTCCGTCCCAGCATACCACAAGACGGCTTGCTGGAGAAGCCAGGGTCAGGCAGTTTTTCAGTTTGTACCGCATTCTTGTTCTTTGCCGATGCACCCGGTACAATGGGCCTCGGTTTCCACACCAGTTGACCAATTCGGTTACGTTTGTAAAATTGCATGGGAACAGATTCAAACCTATCTCCAGGGTCATTCAGTTCTCAGGTTTGCCTGCCCAGGGAGAAAGAATTTTGAAAATTTTAACGAATGCTTTATTAGGAGTGTATAGGTGGGACGTCTAAATGGTAAAGTCGCAGCGATTACGGGAGGCGCTTCCGGCATCGGTGAAGCTACCGTCCGCTTATTTATCGAAGAAGGCGCCAAGGTGGCGTTCGCCGACCGCGACCGTGAACGGGGCGAGCGCATTGCAGCCGAATTGCAGGCAGCGGGGGCGGCGGTGATCTTCGTTGTAGCCCACATGCAACACGAGGCCGAAGCCAGCGCCTTTATTGAACGCGCCGAAAATCACTTTGGCGAGCTACATATCCTAGTCAACAATGCCGGTATTCGCATGTATCAACGGGTGACCGAGGCCAGTGAAGAGAGCTGGGACACCATGTTGGGGGTGAATCTGAAAGGCTATGCCTTTTGCGCCAAAGCCGCCATTCCGGCCATGCAACGGGCCGGTGGCGGCAGCATTGTCAGCGTCGCCTCCATTCGCTCGGTCATCGCTGGCGCTAACACCGTGCAATACGACACCACTAAGGCCGCCGTCGCCGGCCTGACGCGGGCGATGGCTCGAGACCATGCAGCAGATGGTATCCGGGTCAATGCGGTTGGTCCTGGTCCGATCCTGACCCGATTTCACGAGCAGCGCGCGGCGGACGCCGGACGCCAATTGGACGAGTTTAGCAAAGAGTTTGGCCAGGAAACCATGCTCAATCGACCTGGCACGCCGCGTGAAGTGGCGCATGGCATTCTATTTCTCGCTTCGGATGACGCCTCGTTTGTCACCGGTGCGCTGCTGTTTGTGGATGGCGGTAAGACGGCGATGTAGTCATCTCTTGCACGGTCAAGCTAGCTCGTTGGGCAACCGATAAATTCTGTAAGGAATCACCTAAACATCCATCTGGCGCCTCTTTACGCCCCTTTGCAAAGGAGGGAGGAAGCGTTTCAGACAACCTCTAAGTTCGACCAAGACAGCAGAATGACAGGAGATCATCATGTCCATCATCAGGCATTTTCGAGCCCAGCCACTCCTTTGTGCCATGTGCACCCTAATCCTCGTCCTTACCATGAGTATTCCTACTGTCCATGCAGACAAGAGCGAGAAGCGGCGGCAGAAGATCGACAAACGAGAGCAAGAGACGATGCAACGACTGTTCAAGGAAAAGCCAAGGTCAAAGCAACTTTACCATCAGTCGTACGGCTATGCGGTATTCTACGGCACGCAGACGGCTCTGCTGATTTCCGGCGGCAGCGGTAAAGGTGTCGCTATTAACAAGAAGACAGGCGAGCGTGTGTATATGGGCATGCTGGCGGCAGGTATCGGGATCGGACTGGGCATACAGGTGTTGTATACTGTATTTTTGTTCGAAGAAGCAGAAAAATTCCAATACTTTGTCGACAAAGGATGGAACGCTGACGCCTCGGCCAGCGCGGTAGCGGCAACCGAGGGTGTCAACGCCGATTCGTCGTTCCGCGATGGCGTTATGGTATATCAGTTGACCGATAAAGGATTGATTGTGCAGGCGAGCATCAAAGGAACTAAATACTGGCGCTCCAAGAAGCTCAACAAGAAGTGACACAGACGCTCAGCGTGTCTTTGCTTGCCCCGTGTTAAAAAATAACTTTTTGGCTATGCCAAAGGTAGCCCCACAACTCGAGCAGGTAGATGGCTGTATGTCGTGGAAAGGAGGTATCACATGATAGATGCTGGGGCGTTACAGGGCCTACGGGTTGTCGATCTTAGTGGTGAAAAAGGGCAGTTTTGCACCAAACTGATGGCCGATATGGGCGCCGATGTGATTAAGATCGAGCCGCCCAACGGCGACCCGGTACGCCGCATCGGCCCGTTTTATCATGACGACGAGGAACTCGAAAAGAGCCTCTATTGGTTCGTACTCAACACCAGTAAGCGAGGGTTGACCCTCGACATCACCACCGAACGTGGCGCCGACCTGTTGCGTCGCCTGGTAGCCACGGCCGATTTCGTGGTGGAGAGTTTCGCGCCTGGTACCCTGGAGCGACTGGGCTTGGGGTTTACGGCACTAACAGAGATACGGCCGGACCTCATTCTGACCTCCATTACCAACTATGGCCAGAGCGGTCCCTATCGCGATTACGTGGCCACCGATCTCGATGTGCTGGGAATGAGCGGCACCCTGTTTCTGTGCGGCGATCCGGATCGTTCCCCGACCCGGGTGAACGCGCCGCAGGCACCGATCTACGCCGGTATCCAGGGTTATGTGGGCAGTTTGCTGGCGCATTATCACCGCCTGGCAAGTGGCGAGGGACAGAGGGTGGACGTGTCGATGCACGAATGCGCCACGCTTCTGCACTACTCGCAACTTGTTTGGAACGCCTATGGGCTGGTGATGCCGCGCCTGGGGGATCGTTTGCAGGTGGCGCCGGGAGCCACCGTACGCTATTGCTTCCCATGCCAGGACGGCTATGTGCAGGCTATTCCGCAGCTCACCTGGAGTGGGTTCGTGCCCTGGATGGCCGAGCATGGCATGGCCGGTGAGTTGACCAGTCCGGAGTGGGCGGAACGACTCGAAACGCTGGTCAGCTATTGGGAGCAGGAACACATCGATTATTCCGAGAGCGTCATTGCCAATTTTCTGGCCCGCTTTAGCAAACGCGAGTTGTATGAAGAAGGGCAGCGGCGCTATCAATTCGTCTATCCGGTATACAATGCCCGCGACAGCCTGAATGATCCGCAATTGCGCCATCGCGAGTACTTCGTGTCGGTGCAGCACCCTGAGCTGGACGCCACCCTGACCTACACAGGAGCACCATGGAAGTTGTCCGCCACACCCTGGCAGCTGCGGCGACGTGCGCCGCTGTTGGGGGAACACACCGTGGAGATCCTCGCAGGTGAGTTTGGACTCGACGCAACCACGTTGACGACACTACGGCAAGAAGGGGTTATCTGATGGCAGGACAAGGCGTTTTACACAACGTGCGGGTGTTGGATTTCGCCTGGTGGATAGCCGGTCCGATGATCGGCAAATGCCTCAGCCAGTACGGTGCCGAGGTCATCCGGGTGGAGACCGAAGACTATCCCGACCTGTTGCGTCAATTACTTTTCAAGGACAACGAAGCCGGACCAAACCGTTCGGTGGCCTTTTGCAATTACAACGACGGCAAGCTGGGCATCACGCTGAATGTCAACCATCCCAAGGGGGTGGAATTGGCCAAACGCCTTGTCATGATAAGCGATGTGGTCATCGAAAGTTTTACCCCGCGCGCCATGCGTAAGTGGGGCTTGAGTTACGATCACCTACATAAGCTTAAGCCGGACATCATCATGCTGAGCTCGTGCATGCAAGGCCAGACCGGACCGTTTGCCATCTCCCCGGGTAATGGGGCCATCTTACCGGCCCTGTCGGGTATCAGCGAGATCACCGGCTGGCCAGATCGTGCCCCTACTGGGGTCGGTGGGCCATATACCGATTTTACCTCCGGCCCGATGGGCGCCGCCGCTATCCTATCGGCTCTGATTCATCGCCAAGGCACCGGCGAGGGGCAGTATATCGATCTGTCGCAGAATGAGGCCGGCATGCTTTTCGTCGGCACCACCTTCCTGGAATACACCGCCAACGCTCGCCTTCCGACACGACAGGGCAATCGCCGCCCCGGCTTTGCCCCACACGGGGTCTATCTCTGCCGGGGTGAGGACGCCTGGTGCACCATCGCCGTGCGCAGTGAGGTCGAGTGGCAAGCGTTGTGTAGGGCGATGGGCGATCCGGCTTGGACGCACGAAAGCCGCTTTGACAGGCGCGAGCAGCGTGAGCAACATCTGGAGGCGTTGGATGCCCATATCTCGGCCTGGACTGCAGACCAGACCCCGCACCAGGTGGTACAACGCCTGCAAGCGGTTGGGGTACCTTCTGGCATGGTACAGAATGCCAGAGATCTGGCCAGTGATCCCCAACTGCAGCATCGGCAGCACTATGTCACCCTGCAGCATCCGGAGATCGGCGACAATGTGGTGGATCAGTTCGGTTTCCGCTTATCGAAGACGCCTGGTGGCCCGACGCAACCGGCGCCGCTGATCGGCCAACACAATGCCTATGTCTTTGGCGAGCTACTCGGCATGAGTGACGACGAGATCGGCAAACTGCAGGCGGCAGGCGTGATTGCCTAATCAACGGGCACACCCGAACGTGCTGGTGGACAAGAGGTAGCCCAGACGGCCTTTTCTTCTCGTCCCGGCGGATAGGTAATACAAAAGGCATTTTAGCGCTGGCCCTTCCGGAGCGCCGCCCCCGAAAACGCCCTCGAGGCAGACTCCCATCGGCGCGGAGAGTCGACGCGCCGATGATGCCCTCCAGCATGGGAAACGGCTAGCCAGGGCGCCCCATAATGGTCTCCGCAAACCAAGCGGGCGGTATCGCGCTCTGTGTCTCTTCGCTGCGCGCATCATACTTCTGCCAGTCGACCGCGAGCACTGCGGCTGAGCCGCCACAGGCTTCCGCAGCTGCAGGCCTTGCTAGCGGCCGCTTACGCTCAGGATGCCGGCAGCACGGGCGGCCTCGCGCACGGTTGCAAACTCCCCAGCCTTCATCCGCTCCAGGTCATCTGGCCGGTCGCGCTACTCCTTGCTGCGAGCTGGGGGAACGGGGCGAAAAAGGCTTGTAAACTTCCTATCCTCATGAGGGTGAGCGGTCACGCCTGCCCGCGCAGGACTGTTATGAAGGCCTCCGGGGTCAGCATGACAATCCCTTCGTAGGTCTCCATAGAGAGTAAGTCATCGTCACGGGTGACGATATGGGATGCGGATGCCGCGACAGCACAGGCGACGATCATATCGTCGTTGGGATCGCGCACTATGCCGGTGAGCGGCGGGGGATCGATCACAAGCTCGAATGCGCTATACAGCAATATCCTGTACGTCTCGACGTCCGCTGCATGGTATCGGTAGCGCTGTTGCAATCGGGGAGAGAGGAGGCGGCGTGTGGTCTCATGGACGATGTCATCGGACAGGTAGCAGGTGAACCGGTCCTCAATGCCGCTTTGCAGCACGGCATCGGCCACCC
>JAPULM010000516.1 GCA_027294925.1 bacterium | reverse complement strand
CGAGCTGTCAACCGCTCTTGCCACGTGGCCAGATCGGCCCGTGCCTTCGCTCGCTTTTCCACGGCTTCGGACAGCTCGATCTCCAGGTCGCGCGTATCGGATTTCGTTTCTTCGATGGCAATCGGCGACACGGTGCAGGATGATATCAAACTACGCGCCGACGTGACCCGCGACCCGTTTTTAGATGAGCGTTTACGGGTGAAAAATCTACCGCTTGAGCCACAACACCTAAACATCAAGAACCCCGTCTCCGGTGAGGAGAAAACGGTGGATATCGCCCTGTTCCGTAAAGCGGGCGATATTGCCGGCACCCGTCGTGGCGTGTCGGAAATCATCAAATGGGTGAATGTGGTGACCGACAACCGGCTGATCACGCTAGCAGCGGATCTGTCCGAATCGATTAACGTTGAACCTGGTAGCCTGTGGGGACATTACAGCCCGGATCAAAATCCGGCTGGCACTCGCTTCAAGGCGCCGATTCAGGAAGCCGGTAACGCCTCCACAGCGATTGGCCTGGTCGGCCAGAGCGCCTCGCTCGATCCGGAGCAATTTGCCGGTGTTTGGGCCTTGAGCGGCACCTACGGCGCCTTTACCCCGCTGATGTACCTACCAGCCCGGGTGTGGAGCCAGCAGAGCCAGGACAGCCGCTTCCGGATGGGTGTGTTGCACATTCTGGCCGGCCATTCAGGACCGGAGACCGCTGCCGATGCGCGCACCCACTTTGGTATTTTTTCACCGCAGGTATGGAAACTCTTTCCACGCGGGCAGGCGATCCATCTCAGCTTCTGGGATTACAATGACGTCGCACCTGGCTATTTCGCCGCCGCCGAAATCGCCGCCCGTGAGCCGAAAGTCAGTCTGATTATTCTTGAAGTCGCCCGGCCTGACTTCCCGGTGGCAGATCGTAACACGTTTGCCGACACCGATATTAAGGCTGCTGCCAAGGGTTTATACGTGATCCGCGACTTTGCCCCGGGGCAGCCCAGACACGGTTATGTAATCGCACAAGGGTCAAGTTCGACGGTTAATCTGTTGCGGACGTTACCGCGCCTGGAAGCCGCCGGCATTAACGTAAAAATCATCGCCGTCATTAGCGAAGAACTCTTTGATCGCCAACCTGAGGCGTATCGTCATTCGGTTCTACCTCCGGAGGCGCGCTACGACCTTATGGTGGTTAGCACCGGCACACGGCGCGTTTGGCCAATTAAAGATGTCGGACCGCTAACCGACGACTACGCCATGACAGCCGATTGGGACAACCAATGGTTAACCGGCGGACTAGAACCTGATGTCATCGCAGAGGCGCATTTGGATACCGAGTCTATTTTTGCCGGTGTTCAACGCTTCGCCAACGAACGCGAACAGCGTCTGGCACGGCAGCGCCAGTTGCTCGCAGCCCTGGGCTAAGCACCGAGACAACTATTTTCGAACATTTTGCTTACCCCTTCCCCCCTGGCGAGGGAAGGTTGGAATGGGGGGGGGCCATCTGCAGCGGATATCTGCAACCGGCGGGCACCAATACTTCAGCATTCAATGGGACAACATGCCGTACCGACAATAACGGTTTTACCACTCTGGTTTTCACACCAGGCATCCAGCGTCACGTTGACACCGCCGTCTGTCTCACAGCGTTCTTTGATAACCGCTTTGGCTTGCACCGTATCACCCACGTAGACGCTGTTGACGACTTTCAGATCCAATATCCCTTGGTGCAGCCAGTTGTCACCGAAAACCTGCATGAGCAACTCGACTAAAATGCCGACTGACTGGTTGCCGGAGGCAATCAGCTCCGGCAAGCCGGCTTCTTGCGCCTTGGCTAAATCGGTATGGAGGTTTTTGTGTGGCCAATTAGGTTCGGATAAGAAGCCACCCGAGAAGGCCAAAATACGACCCAGCGACATATCACGCACCCGCCCCTCAAAGGCGGTGCCTACCGTTGCCGTTTGAACCGACGCGATCATCACACCTCCTTCGCACGCTTACCATCCCGCATGAAAAGTGTCGAATGAAGCTGACGTCGCATAATCACAGCACCATCCGAGTTGGTAATCACCGTTTCAGTATTGTGGTAGGGACGGCCGCGCTTTTCGTAGACCTCTAGCACTTCCCATGCGACATGGAACGTCTGCCCAACCCGGCCAGGGGTGACAAACTCGGTATGCTCCCGGCCCAGCACAGAGCCCATACCCGGCGCCGGATTCCATGACGGACTACGGGTGCGCGGGCTCATCTGCAGCAACAGAACCGGATGAACAATGGGCGGCCCGTCTGCCGTCTCCAGCCAATATCGAGCGTCGTAATCCTGCAAGGCAAATAGAAACTGCTCATTCATCGATGCCGTGACTTGAAACTCAAGTGCTGCGTAACGATCGCCCACAGCCATTTCATGCGCATATTTTCTAGTCGTCATCGAAGCATCTCCCCTACTCATGTGGCACACGCGACGCTGCTCTCATTGACACATCAACATGTTTCGATAATGCTCGGCTGATACAAATCGCGCGACGCAAAACCCATCAGGTTGAGGATGGTATTAGCAAGATTAGCCAGCGTAAACGTCGTATCAGGACGGATACGATACGCCGCGCTTTGATTAGCGGGATCGTAAAAATAGAAGGGTACAGGATTCAATGTATGCGCGGTTTTGGGACTCAGATGAGAGTAAATCGACTCCCAATCTTCCCAGTCCTCTTGCTTACCCTCGAACATCTCGTCGCAGTTACCATGATCAGCGGTAACCAGCAAGATGGTGTTACTCCGATCGGCCGCCCGAATGAGTTGACGCAGCATCAGATCGATGGTCTGCACCGCAATCACCGATGCTTCCAAATCACCACTATGGCCCACCATATCGCCATTGGCAAAATTGATCCGACCAAAATCGAAACGATCGGCCAGCATGCGCTGTATGGTCGCTTCGGTGATCTCGCTCGCCTTCATCCACGGGCGTTGCTCGAATCCAATGCCCTGGTCTGAGGGAATCTCATGGTATTCCTCCAAACGTGCGTCGATATAGCCGGAGCGGTTGCCGTTCCAAAAATAGGTCACATGGCCGAATTTTTGTGTTTCGCTGCAGGCATATTGACGCAACTTGCGTTCGATTAAATACTCGCTCAACGTCTGATCAATCTGGGGTGGCGAGACGAGATACTGTTTTGGGATCTTGAGATCGCCATCATATTCCATCATGCCGGCATAGTAGACCTCAGGCATACGAACGCGATCAAACTGCGGCAAATCAGCATCACAAAAAGCGCGGCAGATTTCGATCGCACGATCGCCGCGAAAGTTGAACAGAATAACCCCATCGCCGTCCTGAATCGGGCCAGCCGGTTGCCCATCCGCAGCAGCGATAACAAACTCCGGTAGATACTGATCGGTCAAATCAGGATCTTGACGAAACGCTTGCAGTGCAGCCTCCAGGGATGAAAAGCGCTGTCCTTCGCCAAGCACATGCACACGCCAGCCGCGCTCCACCATGCCCCAATCCGCTCCGTAGCGGTCCATCGTTATACGCATTCGCCCCCCGGCGGAAGCCGGTTGGACATCGAAATCCGATGCGCGCAATTGGCTCATCACCCTTTCTAAGCGCTCAACATATATCTCGGCCGATTTGCCGCCCACATCGCGGCCGTCAAACAACACGTGTAGGCGTACACGCTTTATACCGTCTTGTTTGGCTCGAACCAGCATTTGGTGCAGGTGCTGCTGGTGCGAGTGGACGTTGCCATCCGATAGCAAACCGAGAAAATGCAGTGTCCCATCATGCGCTTTGACGTAACGGACAATGCCCTGCCAGGTGTTGCCAGCAAACATGCGGCCAGAGGTTAGGGCCTGGCTGACCAATTTGGCACCCTGGTCAAAAACACGTCCGGCACCCATCGCATTATGCCCGACTTCGCTATTGCCGATGTCGGCATCGCTTGGCAAGCCAACTGCTGTCCCATGCGCTTGTAAGGTGGTGTACAGACCGTTTGCCTTGAGCCAATTCATGGCCGGCGTCCATGCCAGGCGAACGGCATTGCCAAAGCGTGCTTGTCGTACGCCAACTCCATCCATTATGACAACCAACACCCGTCTTTTCATACGATCCGATCCCCGGCGTTTTCTTGTAAATTGGCACGAGGTTGATCCTGCTCAGCTCTGCACCAATCTATCAGTTATCAAGTTTTTCGCAATATATGCCCCATGGCCTGCTCGATGCAACGCGCTTTGACCGCCAAGCAAATCCTCCCAACGGTGCTTCAAGATCACCTTCCGAGTCCACACGGGTATGCAACAAGCGCTTTCGCAGCCGCCTATCCCAGACCTTGCTATTGTGATCATAAATGTGTTGTTTAAAGAGATTTGACATGATGGACTCGTGCGATCCAAACTGCCGGTTTGTCATGTTTGTCATGATACAGAAGGGTCTGGTTAGTCGGGATCTGAATGCGCTGTGGAGGCGCTCCCATCGCTTATCGGTGGGTTTTCGACCACAGGATAGCCCAGTTTACGCAGTCGCGCGACGGTTTGTTGAAAGCGCTGCGGATCGCTAATCACAATCATCGATTCGGCTGGTGGATACCAAGCCTTGGCCTTCGGGTTTGCAAACAGGCGGCTGATAACCTCCCCTGGCCCTCGGATCTTACCGCCTTGGGAATCAATGTAGAGCGTGGGTTTATCTGCCATAGCACACCTTATTTCATTGTTTGGACAGAGCCGACGCAGCGCTTACCATCTACGATGTACGCTCCAACAATTCGATACGGACATCGTCAGGCACCCGTACATAAGCGATCTTAACCCCGGGCCGGATGATACGTGATTCCACCGTGAACTCTGCCCCACGCCGTTTGAGCTCAGCTGCCGCCGCGTCGAGGTTATCGACGCGCAAGCCAAAGTGGTCCAGACCGATATACGGATCGGTAGGGACTGTCGGCGTGTCCGATTCTGGTGCAACCTGCCCAATAAAAATGGTCAGGCCACTGAGATCCGGATCAATTCGGGGGCGGCCATCCGACTGAATGGATTCCACAATCTCGGCATCAAACATCTTGTGGTAATATTGCGCCGTCGCCATTG
>JAPULM010000515.1 GCA_027294925.1 bacterium | reverse complement strand
ATATCGTTTGCTACTCATTTTCACCTCTCCTAGTGCCATTTTGTCTGGCTGAAAGGTGTCTAGCAAATTAGGGGCGATTCAGGATGTTCTCCGTAAGTTGGTCATACGACGTCTATATTCTCCTCAAGCACGGCTACTATCCGCCCACGTGGCTACCGAACATCGTGCTGTCGTCGATGCTTTATCTTGCTGCCGGGTTACTGTGGAATCTGCAGCGAAAAAATGGCCGCGGCGTAATATTCGGTTTCATGGAACCCGGGTGGCCGGATCCGCGTTACGAACTCGGATTTCGCCGCATCGTCTGGTTTGCATTGCCGATCATGATCCTGGTAACGATGATGATTGCGCCATTTTTGATTTGATGTTCGCTTAGAGTCGAGTGCAGACGCCTTGCTTTAGTTTTCGGAGCAACAAAAAACTAAATATAGGCCACTGCTTCACCCGATGAAGGCACAGGCGGCCTCACCTCTATGGCATGGTAATGCGACGCTAGTTTGACGGTTCCGTCAGTGGCAGTTCGGCATCTTTCCACGCAACATAGCCGCCTTCCAAGCTATACAGGTTCTTGAAGCCGAGGCGTTGCAGTGTCTCCAATGCGCGGCTGGATCTGCCGCCGGCCGGGTTTTTAGTGCAATGCACGATATAGGTCTTGTTCGGATCCAGTACGGCGACCATGTCCTCGAAAGATTCATCTTGCACATTGACGTTAACGGCACCGGTGATATGAGACATCTCGTATTCGACCGGCGTTCGAACATCCATGATGACCGCGGCTGCATGGCGGGCGACAAAGTCTTGTGCGGCATGGACCTCAATTGTTGTGATTGAATCTTGACTGTCACCATCTGCGTGGGCCAAAGACATGGCGAGCAGGCCGGCTAATATCAACAATCCCAAAAAAGCGAATCTTTCTTTCATCGGTGGATGCTCCCCAACGAAACTACCAGGTCCGAAACTGTAGTTTATCTATGCCCTATAGGCTAAGCCAGCAATCATCACCCAAGCTGCGCACGCAACCGCATCGCTAATCTTTCCATATTGCCGGCCCTTCCAACGTATCTTCGGATCGGACCGCTACATCCTTCTGATTATCCAAGCTTTAGGCATGTCCGGGGCGACCCCGGACGGCTGTATGAGTTCTGTCAAAAGATTTTCAACTAGGCGGCCCGGGGGCGCGTCAGAACAGGCCAGTAGACCGCGGTAAAGATGGCGAATGTCACGATCCAGCCCAGAGCGGACAGATCGATCATTTCAATAGTCAGGCCCGGGTTCAGCGGGCTCAGTACCCGCGCGACCACAGCGGCATTCAAGATCGCATAAGAAATCACGATAAGCCGCGGTGCGTGGAGTGAACGCCCGGTGTGCGCTAGGGCAACCCGGCTGGTCACGGCCAGGATCATGTTGCCGATTGCGCCCATGGTTAAAGCATGCAGTGCTGCACTGGGAGGAAAGACGAGACCGAAGGCGGCCAGCGCCGTCAGGGCAAATCCCACCGGCAGCCATAGATAGGCGACGTGCAGCACAAACAACAAGGGTTCCGAAGTGGTCGCCAGTCCGCGCCAGCGGGCAAGACGGACAGCATGGGACAGCGCCGCCACCATCGCGAGTATCCCGGTAACCGGACCGAAAGGAGTCAAACTGACGGACACACCGGTGGCAATGGTTGCCACCACGGTAATCCCATCGGTCAGCGGATGGTTTTCAGGCAGCCGCTCATGGCCCCGGGCGCGCAACCAGTTGGCCGTGAAATTGGGAATTATCCGGCCGGCAATGACCGTAATCATGAGCAGTATCAGGTGAATCAGAAAGTACAGGGCCAGGCGGTCCATGCCGGGCAGGATTCGCAGAGTGCCCAGGTGATACAACAGATTCAGAACCGCCAGAACCAGGGTTATTCCGACAACGGGATAATTACGGCGACTCCGACCTCCCACCACCTCCCGTCCCACCAGCAAGAACAGCAGGAAAGGGAAAATCGTGTCGGCGGAAGCAACCAGCCAATAAGGCAGCCGAGTCGCGGCCATCATGGCCAGGCGCCCGAGCAACCAGGAGAAAACCAGAACACCCAGCAACTTTCCCTGCAGCGGTGGACGATCCGTCCAGGTGGCCACCGCCGTCAAAACGAAACCCGCCATGGCGGCCATAGCAAATCCGACCACCATTTCGTGACCATGCCAGTACAGCATGGTTGCCGGGACCGAGGCGGGTCCGGTCCCGTGCAACGCCATCAGCCAGATTGAGATGACAACGACGGCAAAAAAACCGTTCAAGAGGAAGAACGGCCGGAATGCGTAACTCATGAATGGGTGGGTCTTGGGCATACCGTCAAGTGAACTGTTCACACCCCTCTCTCGCTATCGACGATAATGTACAACAGCAGGAATCCATATCGCGAGAAAACTTCAGTTTGATCAGGTAGCCTGCCTGTGTCTTCGGGTCGGGCCGCTACATCCCTCCCGCACATCCTGCCGATTATCCAAGCTTTCGTTCTGTTTGGACGGGCAAATTCGGCAGGATGGCAGCCAGAAAACAGTCGGACTTGCATACTCCCCAGGCACTTACCGTGATCCGATCCCAAACGCCAATTCAATTTGTTAGAATTCGGTGAACACAGTAGGTTTTAGGAATTGATTTTCCTATCCTTCAAACGTAGTTACGTGGGCGATTAGCTCAGTTGGGAGAGCGCTGCAGTCACATTGCAGAGGTCACTGGTTCAAGCCCAGTATCGCCCACCAATTAAATCAATCATTCATACGAGTAAAGGGGCCGGATCCAATAACTTGGTCAACAACTGGATCCGACCCCTTGATATTCATCACCTCTCAAATACCCGCGTCAGTAGTCTCATTTCGAGATTTTGTGGACAGGGCGCCGCCAGCAATCCTTTAAAACGTGACCTGTGTCGCTCCATGTTCCTTGAATACGGCGAAGAATCGATGCTGACACTCGGCGCCAGACTCGTCTCGAACATGAACGTCGTGCGCGACAACCAGGTCGTTGGGTACTTTCTCAATCTAGAGAACACATGTGTCTTGACGTCCTCTTTGGAAGTCATGTTCACGGCAGAGGATATTTGGAATGAAGATCAAGGTTCGATACTTATTTTCTGTAGTATTTTTGTTATGCGCCGCCGGTTGCGCTTCTGGC
>JAPULM010000514.1 GCA_027294925.1 bacterium | reverse complement strand
GCAAAATGTTCGAAAATAGTTGTCTCGGTAATTAGAGTAAAAAAGAAGCGCCCCGGACCAGGTTGCGCTGACGTTCGCATTGTATAAGAAAATCAAGCATAGCATGAGCAAGCCGCAATGGTTGCTCTCGATGAGGGGCAGTTGCCGCCTCGGAGATGATGCACTGAGCAACATGCGGCACACGGGCAGCCAGCTGTGCCGAGCAATTAACATGATTATCAGCCATTTCACCTACAAATACACAAGTGGGAACAGTCAAAGCGTCCAAATGGTCTTCAGGCCGCGCCATGTCAACACCAATCAATAACAATCCTTCAACACGTTTTGGACTAGACAAAGCCATCTGTAACGCGACAAACCCGCCATCCGCATAGCCGGCAAGATAAGCACGTTCAATATCCACATAACCAAGCAGTATCTCAAGATCTTGAACCCGAGCCGGAAGCTGAATAGGAACAGTAGCACACGCCACATTCACCTGTCCATCATACGCATAGGCAAGCGTTCGACACAGTTCACCCAGCAAAGGCATTTGTGGCGCCCAATCGGAGACCAAGCCATCGAGGGCGGGTACTAAAATCAAAGGGAATCCTTCCCCTTCCACCGCATAGGCCAGCCGTTTACCATCTTTGCCATTGATCGTCAGATACGGCATACGCCCTCCTCGTTGAGCATATCATGCTCTAACAACGCATTCGTTTACATCTGTATTGCAGGGATAAGTCAACGTTTCAATAAGAAAAAGAGGCGTCCAGGATGCTTCATATGCCCCGCCGCCATTTCAGCGATTGCCCCGCTGCCCCAAAAGAGGTCCACACGGCCTGCTCCGTGCAAAGCGCTCCCCGTGTCATGATTAAAGACAAAGCGTGAAAATGGACGCCACGCCACGATCTCGCCTTGGGCATTGAAAACGGGCTTCTGTGTTTGGATCAAAGCAAGACCTGCGGCTGGGAAAAGCTGCGCATCCGTGGCAATTGAACGACCTGGCACAAGAGCAACTTGCAAACGACCTCTAGGATCTCGAGGGGTGCGGCGGAAAAAAATATAACGCGGATTCATGTTCAAAACACGGCTGCGCTCTGCGGGATGTTGACGGAAATAACGACGCAGGCGCTGGAGGGAAAGTGTGGCGCCATCGAGGCGGCCTTCTTTGACTAATAGCCGTCCGATACTGCGGTAAGGATGGCCGTTTGAGGCTGCGTACCCGACCGGCAAAATTTTTCCGTCTGCCAGTTGAATCTGCCCCGACCCTTGGACATGTAGGAAAAAACCTTCAACCGGATCGCGCAACCAAGCCAACTCAAGATGGCGTCCATGTAGCTGACCTTCGACATCAATTTCACGCCGTGTCAAGTACGGAGATCGCAAATCAGGTGGTGGTTTATAAATGGGATAGGCAAAGTCTGCGCTCGGTTGCAGACGCCCTTCAACCCGGATGTTATAATAGCCGGTAAATAGGACACGACCACGGCCATCACGCCCTGCCGCTTGATACATTTCAAACTTGTCACCTAATGCATGCTGCAACGCTGCCGGGGTTGAGATACGCATCAATAATTTTTCAAACTCGATGAGTGTGTCGCGCACCGCACGAGCAGCAATCCGGCGATCTCCAAACGGCAGTCTTTGTTGAGGGGATATACGACGAAGATAGGTGAGGCTACGCTGCAAGGCAAGACGCAACGAGGCCAAATCCAGATCATCCTCAAACATGGAGGGATGAGGCGCCGGCAACCAAATCCGACCTGTTTTTATCGGCTGGGCCATACTTCGGTGCAGCAACAGAAGCAGAATAAAAACAGTGCATCGTGCCCATACAGAATAGGCTCTAGGACGGCACCCAGCACCACGCACCATTAAGCCCTCATTGTGTGGCTGGTTTCGTACAAAGATGAATCAATCACTGCTTAAAGCAGTGTAACACCGGATGGGGAAAACCTCAATATGAACACGTTTTGTCGAATACCTCTATTTTGCCACCGCCCGTATCTGCGCAATGTCGGTCCATCCATCAAGCACCTTGAACACCCCATCTTGAACCAGCTTGATCATGCCTTCTTGCTGCGCCACCTTCACAATATCGACCACCCGCGCCCGAGCCTGGATCAACTGCTTGACCGTTTCCGAGTTGATCAACAACTCGTGAATCGCGACACGCCCTTTGTATCCCGTATTGCCGCATTCCGTACAACCTACTGCCCGGTGTAACTCAAAATCATCGTTGTACGGCTTCTTAAGCGCCGCCCAGGCTTCACCCCCATACACTGCCTCCAACTCCTGATAGACGTCTTCAGGTGGATGGTAAGCTTCTTTACAGGCGCTACACAAGGTGCGCACCAAACGTTGCGCCAATACCCCCAGCAAGGCATCGGCAAAGTTAAAGGGATCAAGCCCCATGTCCAACAACCGGGTCACCGTCTCTACCGAGCTGTTGGTATGCAACGTGCTGAACACCAGGTGACCGGTGAGGGACGCTTCAATGCCGATGTGAGCGGTCTCTTCATCACGCATCTCACCCACCATTACGACGTCCGGGTCGGCCCGTAAAAAGGCTCGCATGGCCGCGGCAAAGGTGAAACCGATACGCGCGTTGACCTGCACCTGACGCAGTCCGTATTGGGTGATTTCCACTGGGTCTTCCGCCGTCCAGATCTTGCGGTCCGGTGTATTGATGGCACCAAGCGCCGAGTGCAAGGTGGTGGTTTTACCAGAGCCGGTCGGCCCCACCACCAACACCAAGCCATAGGGCCGCTTGATGATCTCGCTAAAATTTTTCAAATTGCGTGGCGTCATGTGCAACTGTTCCATTGGCATAGGTTCGGCGGCAGCCAAAATACGCATCACCACGTCTTCGTTGCCGTTGGTGGTAGGAATGGTGGCCACTCGCAGTTCAATCTCGCGCCGCGTCGGTAGGCGGAATTTAATCTTGCCGTCTTGCGGTTTGCGGCGCTCGGCAATGTCGAGACGCGCCATGATTTTCAAGCGTGACACCAGGGCGCGCCGGTAGCTCGGGGGAATGCGTTGGTATTCCCGGCACTGACCGTCTATGCGGATGCGCACCACGGTGTCTTGACGGGCCGTGTAGGGCTCAATGTGAATGTCGGAAGCACCCCGGTTGTAGGCATCGACGATGATTTGATTGGCCAGGCGCACCACGGCGCTGTCGTCTTCGTTAATCGCTTCCATGCCCGGGTCGTCGTCCAAGCTGACCTCGCTGTCAGCGCTGTCATCGCTCAGTTCACCCAGGATATCCTCAATCGAGTTGAGCATATGGTGCTTACCGCTGGCGCTGTAGAGAAACTGCAAAATGTCTTTTTGCAAGCCGACAAAGAAGCGTAGCGTACAGCCTTTCATGAGCAGATGGATATGCTCGATTTTTTGCAGGTCTTTGGGGTTGTCGACCAAGATGTCGACGGTGTCATCCTCGCGTCGCAAGGGCACCCAGCGGTTGGTTTTGAGGTAGTCGAAGTTGATGCCTTTGAGCAGGGAGGGGTCGATGCTGAGCTTTTCGTCGTATTCGACAAAGGGGCAGCCGTAGAAGGCGCTGAGGGCTTTGCCGACCTCGGCTTTGGGCACTCGGTACTGGTCGATCAGCACCGTCTCCACATCTTGTTTTTTGCGACGCGCATCGGCAAGGGCGCTATCGAGTTCCTCTGGGCTAATCAATTGCTGTTCGAGCAAATATCCGAACTTGCTCGAGCGTCGCGGCGCATTGGGTTGCCCCATTTGATAATGGTCGCGCATGGCAATACTCAACGTGATAGCAATCTCACACGCGACCTTTTCTTCTTGCTCCGTAAATCTGCCTTCTTGGCGCCGGTTGAGCAATAACAAAATGCCCATCAAATACTTACGTTCGTATAAAATAGGCAGGGCTAGAATCTGCCGGGTGCGAAAACCGCTACGCTCATCCCAGGAACGATCAAAGGACAAATTGGGGCTGAACTTGGTTAATTCGCCTTCGTCGTATGCATCGCCAATATTGATGACTTTGCCATAGCGGGCGCAGAAACCTGAAATACTCCGATCGTCAATCGACACACGAATTTCCTGAACGTCCTCGAGAGGATCGAGCAGAAATCTCGAATACAGCTCCCGTTTTTCGCGATCAACGGCATAGAGTGTAATTTGTTCAACGCCAAAAAGGTCACGCAGGTCCTCCCCAAGCTGCAGGAAAAGGTCGTCTGTGCTTGTGGCAGCGTGAATTTTATCAACAATAAGATCTAAGTTTGCCCGTAGGCTCGGTTGTCCTTTTGGAATTACACCAGGTAACGTGGCGTCAAAAGCCTCTTCTCGCTGCATCATGCGTAATGCCTTCGAATGGGAGATATAAAAACGGGCGTGTCGTTTCCCCAGCAGGCCCCATCTTGGCTATGTCTTAGTATGAAAAAGGGGTGCTTTTACCAAGGGACTTATCGGCACCTCAAAAGAAAACTTAAGAGGGGTTCACGGCGCTTCACCGGTTGCCTTAGTGAATGCGTGATTGGTAACCCTGCCACTCTTTTTCACGCAACTCGAATTTTTTAATTTCGCCCGTCGAGGTCTACGGTCTCGTAACTCAAATGTAGCCATTGGGATGCATTACGGCAAGATCACCACTATGGAACCAGCCGTCGCGAAATGCCTCGTCTGTTGCCTCCGGTTGCTCGTAATAACCCTTCATCACATTTTTGCCACGCATGATCACTTCACCCATGGTTGCAGCGTCGCGTGGGACATCTTGCATCTGCTCATCCACCACGCGCATCTCTTCAGACAGCACGTAAGGCACCCCTTGTCGGGCTTTCTTGTGCGCCCGTTCATCAGCCGGCAATTCGTCCCATACCTCCTGCCAAGCACACACACTATGCGGCCCATAGGTCTCAGTCAGGCCATAGACATGGAAAATCTCGGCGCCCGACGCCTCCATGTTAGCGATTAACGTTGGAGAGGGCGGGGCAAGCAAAGCCATCTCCATGCAGGGAGGCTATGATATATCGTATGATACAGAAACAGACGTATAAGTTGCCTGGACAAAAGTTTCTCCGCCTTTGGCTCGCATATATAAGCAGGCTGAGAGGCACTAATGCGGAATGCGGAGTTGAAAGAAAAGGGGTAAATCAGCCCGCTCGCCGTTCGGGGCAGCGGGGGCTATGACATCCCATTAACGAAATAGATTTTTTAGGAGCGGAGGATTTATGGCGGCAGCAGAGAACATTTTCACTGACATCGAAGCGGTATTTGAGCGCTTGGTCGACCAACAACGAGAAAAAGTGGTAGAAGTTGCCCTGGATATCCTACCGCATCTGACCCCGCAAGAGATGCAAGATCCACAAGACTATCCGGAGGTTGCTGGTGACACGATGTTCAATTATGAAGACGGTTTTTTAGCAGGCCTGATAAGCGCACGGCAAGCGATTCGGAATATTGTTTTTGCAGCCTATCGCTCCTCGTCCTCGCCCTGACCCGTCAGTCTTCGCCATTTCCAGTAAGGGTAAGAAAAGGGTAGAGGTATTCTTCTTCTCGACAATCGGATAGGGTAAATCTAAGATGTGCGCCTTGTCCCGGGCTTGACTCCACCCATATCCGACCGCCATGGCGTTTGATCGTTTTTCGGCAAATAGCGAGCCCAATGCCTGTGCCTTCATATTCACCGCGGCCGTGTAGACGTTTGAAAGGCATAAAAATTTGTTTTTGGTATTCAAGCTCTATCCCAATACCATTATCATGCACCCCAAACACCAATTGCCCATCTTGTTGCTTGGCGGTCAGATGAACCACAGGGCGTTGGGCGACGCAGAATTTCAAGGCGTTACTTAGCAAATTCTGATAAAGCCGGGTCAGCATGGCGG
>JAPULM010000513.1 GCA_027294925.1 bacterium | reverse complement strand
TGTCGATATCGACATCAAGCAAATATCGCTGAAACTGCCGACTCTTGAGCTTTTGTAGTTGGCTACTCCAGTCTATCCCAAGGTTCTCAGCTACACGCTTGCAGACGCACCAGGATGGCCCACAATCAACTTTCCTGGTGTGGTACAAACCCGAAAGAGGTTCGCGCTGGTGCCCATGATGATACAGCCATGCCAAGTCTTCAGAAAGCAGGATAGGGGGCGCGTTTTGGTTTCAGCGACAAGGCAGTTGAAAACCGCTGTACAGGTGTGCAGCAGTTTAGTTCAACTCAACGTTATCGAAAGTTCACCGACAACCCCACATGACACAACTTATTCAAAGCGATCACTTAGCCTTGGCAGGCTTCATCCCCATTACATTCGTTGTTGCCAACGTCGCCCTCGTTATTCTTGCAGGCTTCATCCCCATTACAGGAATCGTCGCCAACTTCGCCGGTGTTGTTCTGGCAGGCGTCCTCCCCATTACAGGAATTGTTTCCAACGTCGCCCTTGTTGTCCAAGCAGGCTCTAGTCCCATTACAGGAATTTTCGCCAACGGCGAAGACTGGATGGACGTCTCCGCAGGCGTTATCCCCAATGCATGAGCTTGCAGGCACATGGTCTGCTAACGCGACACCCCCCAGGCTCAGGGGGTGTGATCGCGCTATTCCAATCCCATGATCAGGCTATGGAAACTGGAAGCGCAATTGGTGGTGGACGTTTAGCCTGATCGAATTGGGTTGCTTGCAAGGGGCACCTTTGGTGAAATGGTGGAAATGCTTAACCTCCATCATTCCGTTTACAAGGAGCCCCTCTATGGTCCATAGTACTCCGACAAAGGTCCTGTTGACAACGACATTTGAGCCCCTCGTGATGCAGCTTTCGGGCTCGCTCGCCCGTGGTGTTCGGCTCATTGATCAGTTTGTCCAAGACGAGCCGACGCCTGAGAAGATGATGACCTTTGAGCATGAACTCAGCGTGCTGCTTCGCGAAGTGGGTCGACGTATCATGGCCTGGACGTTGAATCAGATGGAACCTGCAAACGACGATGAGACGCCGTCTCGGGTACAGTTTGAGGGCCGTCTCTATCGTCGACGACGCCAGTATCCGCGCTCGGTGGCGTCGCTCTTTGGCCCCGTGACGCTATGGCGGCGACTCTACGAACCCCTAGGGCGAGGGGGTAGCTCCATTCATCCATTGGAACTTCGTTTGGGCGTTGAAACCGGTCTGGCCACGCCCGTTGTGGCCGAGCGGGTGGGCCGCTGGGCCACCGACCACACGCAACATCAAGTGCTTGAGATGTTGGAAAAAGACCACGGTGTGCATTGGTCATGCACGACGCTTCGCAAATTGCTTGGCAGCCTGCGCACCGGCATGGCTCCGCACCGTCACGGCTCACAGGTTGATCAAGTGGTGCGTTGGCTGGAACAAGCGCGCGCTTCCACAGGCCGCTTTCGCCCGACGCTTTCGGTCGGGCGTGACGGCATCTTTGTGCCGCTTCGCCACGGCGTGAGGCAAGAGGGATCAACCGCCACAATATCGGTGTTGGACCGCCGGGGCAAACGCGTGGGAACGGTGTATCTGGGGCACATGCCGGAGTCTGGTCAGGGGACACTCACGGCTCAGCTTAGTGCTCTACTCCAGGATATCTTAAGTCGGGTTGCGAGTCAGGGGCTACGCCTGGTCTACGTGACCGATGAAGGGTATCACCCGAGCGATTATTATCACAGCATGTTGAAAAAGATGATTGATCCTCGCCGTCCCTGGCGCTGCCTGGAGTGGATACGGATCGTCGATTTCTATCACGCCTGCCAGTACATTCAGCAGCTGGCGGAGACGACCTTTGGCGCTGGGGCGGAGGCTCAGAGTTGGGCTAAGCAGATGCGCCACGTATTGAAAACGAAGGCCGACGGGGTATCTCGGGTATTGAAGTCGGCATCAGCTCTGCGACGTGGACGCGGCCTTTGTGGACCGGACAAGGCTTTCAATCAAGCCTATTCTTACATCAAAAAGCGCACGCAATGGATGCGGTATCAGGCCTACAAGCGCCAGCATTTACCCCTGGGCTCCGGCATCACCGAGGCTGCCTGCAAGATTGTCTTCACGCAGCGGCTCAAGCGCTCGGGAATGTCGTGGACGATCGAGGGTGGCCAAGTGATCTTGGACCTGCGTGTGATCTGGTTGAGTCGCGTCTGGGATGAGGTCCATCAGAGGTACTTGGCGTCAAAATCGATGCCTGTCAACCAAGAGGATATGAGCAAGGGCGCTCAGTACGGGCGAAAGGCCGCATAGGACTTTGGGAATGGAGCGATCACACCCGGCTCAGGCATAGTCCTATTGCTAGAGCCATTACAACCATCAATCGTTTCATCATAACTCCCTTCCATTAGTAAAGTTGATACTTCGTAACTGATATCGCGCCGCACTATGACATAGTAGGAGTATACAAAGCAATTACGAAGACACTTGACAGAGTCTTCACCACCGGCGTTGTAGGGGAATTTGGTCAACAGATTGCGCGTTATCAGAAGCTAACTGGCCCAGTGAGAACGACGCTGTCAACAGCGGAAAAGTAGCGCTATAACACTTTATATATCAGCGATCACATGTCGAACACTTACAATGTCCGTCAGCTTTCTTTTGAAACTCAAGGTTATACGCAGTATCACCATTCATCTCCAAACAACTATACATTGTATATCTAGAACCATGGGCTTTGTACCTAACACGTATAAAACATCTTTCAACTGATCCATTTTTGTGACACTTTACATCATCGACGTAGTCCAATCGTTGTTAGGGAGGCTAACAATTTTATGACCGGCCCCAGAACATGTCGTGTTATCGCCATTCCATACCTTAATACGCAGCTCCTTGCATGACCCCGTCGAGTAGCTATAGTTGTTATAGGCCTCACGGGATACGTCATGGCTCCCGTTGCCAAATGCGGCTGTGAGTGGCCACACAAGGAAAACTGTCGCTGCGATTATCAACACACTTCTGAGTAGTACCTTCATGGTTGCTTTCATGTCATTTCCCCTTCTCTTGTGTGGACAGCCGTCCCCCCCTTGCGCTCTCTCGAACGAGGCGGGATCGGGTTGTTTTACCACTATACCACCGCTGGGGCAGCAGGATGATGGTAGCGAAAAGAACGCTCAGGCAGACCGACAATACCCAGAGTGACACGTGCATACATTCCCCCTCCTTGTTCATGGCTGATCCTCTTCGGTCGGTGTTGCTGCCAAGCTTCACTCATTAATGTACACCGTACGCGACGAAGAAACCTGACGAGAACCTGACGAGAACCGGACGAAAACCGGACGAAAACCGGACGAAATCGGAAAACGGGCAACGGAACGAGCGGCAGTCAAGGACCACAACAGTGCCTCGGCTCGCGTAACGCCAATACAATCAATAGACACGGGCTTTATGGCGACGGATTGTGGGTCCGGGGGGCAGTTGTCGCTGCGGATAGTTTACTCAATTCCTCCGTCTGGCCTGCACACGTTGCAGGTACTTCTGCAATTCCGCACGCTTCTCGGTCACCCTCTGCACCCGTGCCTCTCGCTGGGCACGGGCACTCCGGATAGCACCTTGCACATGGCGAAGCGCAGCGTCAAAGGACATTACCTGGTCAATCAGCCCAAGCTTCTTCGCTTCACCAGCAATGTGAACACGGCCATCCGCAACAGCATCCAGTTTGCCACCAATCAGCAACCGGCCGCGACGGACCGACCGCAGGAAAAATGCGTTGATGTCGTCCACCCGCTGTTGCAGCTCCTCGAGTTGTACGTCCGTTACCTCGGTACCTGGCACGCCGGCGCCTTTGTGCGTCTCTGCACCTCTGGAGGTGATGACGTGAACTTTAATGCCTTCAGCGCTGGCTGCACCACTCAGGTCATGCACCACGGCTATGGTGCCGATGCTGCCTATTTCAGCCGTAGAATTGGCTGTGATCGTATTCGCCTGGCTGCCAATCCAATACGCTGCCGATGCCGCCAAGTCGTCAATATGGGCGTGTATGGCCTTTGATTTGCGTGCCCGGAATACGGTGTCCGCCAGAGACTGCACGCCGGCGACGTGACCACCGGGTGAGTCGATTTTCAGCATGATGGCGCTGACTGAATCATCGGCCACGGCATAGAGAACAGCTTGCCGTGTCATCTCCGCCGAGGTGCCGCCAAAGAAAAAACTGAATAACGACTCATGTTTAGTGATGGGGCCGGCGA
>JAPULM010000512.1 GCA_027294925.1 bacterium | reverse complement strand
GGTTGTAGGCCGGCGACATCAGGGCGATTCCGTGCCCCAGCCGAATTCGTTTGGTCCGCTGACTAGCGGCGGCTAAGAAGACCTCGGGGGACGAGGAATGCGAGTACTCCTCCAGAAAATGATGCTCGTTTTCCCAGATATAATCAAAACCCAGCCGATCGGCAAGTTCGACTTGTTCAATGGCGTTTTTCAACAGACGGTAATCGGAATCTTCATCCCATGGACGGGGTAATTGGTGTTCGTACAATAAACCAAACTTCATCGCATTGCGCTCCTTTTGCATGACTTTTCTGGCGGGATTTTATGAGGCCATACCCTACTTCATCCTGGTACGCTTGTCCAGGCCATAGCCATCAGGGTCAGGTCTAGCTTTGTCGCATGAGGTTAGACCAATCTGGCCGCTTGTAAACGTCGCAGCAGGGCGGGCCGGTTGGCGTAGGTGTGGGCGATTTCCGCCATCCGTTTTCCGAAGCTGTTCATATTGCCCTGGTAGGCGGTAAGATCTCTGAGATCCTTTAAATGTTGCACGGCCTGTTCATAAGGTTTGGCTTGTTTTTCTTCGATCAACACATCGATTTCATCCCAAACCTGGTTTTTACGTAAGGCCAAGACTTCCAACTTTTGCTGCCGAGCGTGTTCCTCTTGGCGCCGCTGTTGTTCTTGCTGTTGTTGTCGCCAGGCCGAAGCTGCTTGTGTCAATGCGGCGATCGATAGCCCGAAATTCGCAATACTGGTAGTCGCTCATCTTCGTACATCCTTCAAACGTTGACGCTCATAAAATGCATGACGGTACCAAAGCGTATACTGGCGCAGTGACATTGCGCCCACAGCATAAAAGCCTGGAGGTCCGTATGCAAGTAGCATTCGGTACTAATGTCAATCCGGAAATGAAGAAAAGAGGGCGCCATTCTGATGCCCGATATGGTTTTGACAGCGAGCAGGCTGAAAGCTATGATACACATCTAACCATCCGAAGCATGGTTGATTGTATCATCGCTCAGATTGCTATTGTAGAGGTAAAGGCAGGCCTCTACACAAAAACCCTACCCGTATGGGACCCCTAACTCTCTTACCTGGTCAAAGGGAGAGGGGAAAATGATGGCCAGCGTTTAACCAGAGCTTAAAAGATAAGGATACAGCCATATGACAAGCAGTCGTGATGTGGTGATTATCGGAGGCGGTATTGTTGGGGTGGTAACGGCTTATCTTCTGGGTAAGGCCGGGATAAAAAGTGTTATCATTGAGCGTGACTCGGTGGGAAGCCATGCGTCGGGTTTCGCCTATGGCGGACTAAGTCCGCTTGGCGGACACGGCATTCCCGGCCCGATTGCCGAGACGGCCCAGGAAGGAATGCGTCTGCATCGTGAGTTTGCCGACCGCCTGCCCGAGGAAACCGGAGTGAATATTGAGTTTCGCCTCAGGCCCTCACTGAACCTGGCTTTTACCGAACAAGAGGTGCAACATGCTCAGGCGGCGCTTGCCTGGCAACAGCAACAGCCGGGATTTTCCGTACGTTGGCTCGATGCGGCGGAAGCGAAGGCGGTTGAAGGACGGATTGCCGATCAAGTTCTCGGAGCTGTTTTGATTGACGGCACTGCTGATGTGGAGCCCTATCGTCTGGTGCTCGCGTTGACCAGAGCGGCGGAAAATCTTGGCGTTACGGTGCGGCATGGCAATGTGATAGGCCTGCAGCGGCAAGGCGAACGGGTAACCGGCGTGGTACTTGAACATGGCGAAATCGCCTGTGGCACCGTGGTGTTGGCGGTGGGGCCGTGGAGTGCGGATACGGCCGCGTGGCTGAATATACCGGTTGAGGTCAGGCCGCTTAAAGGGCAGATTCTCCGCCTGCATGCGCCGGGCCCGGCTTTGCAGTGTTCGATTGGTTGGGGTGGCAATTACGCGACAACGAAGCCCGATGGCTTGCTGTGGACCGGCACCACCGAGGAAGAGGCTGGCTTTAATGAAAATCCCACTACCGAGGGGCGTGACCAGATCATTGCCTCACTGCTTAACATGCTGCCGTCGATGACCGACGCCCGGCTCGCCCAGCATACGGCCTGCCTACGACCGCTAGCTGCCGACGAAAATCTTCTTTTAGGCCCAGTTCCCGACTGGCAAGGCGTTTATATGGCGACCGGCGCAGGGCGCAAGGGTATTCTTTTGGGGCCTGCTATGGGACAGGCGATTGTCGATCTCATCACACAAGGTGCTTCCAAGCTCGCTATTGAGGCATTTCGACCGGACCGATTTGCCAAGAGGCCTAAGTAAATTTCGTTTATTTTGTGCTGCATTTGAGTATTTCTTTCTGCCTGCGCTTCAGATTCCTCAACGCATACCCGATATGACGGTCAATCCATTCGATTGCTAGAAAGGGATCGTATGACCCGATTCCGTATATTAGGAAACGTAGGGGAAAAACAGCTCTCATGGTGCATGCTACGCGGCGCTTAACACCGGATCGTGACACCAGTCAAACCGATAACCCGATTCCCTTTCCGCCTTCATCCTCCCGCCCGGTATGGTCTGAAGAAGCAACGTTGACTGCCGATTGGATTGTCGGGCTTGATACAGCGGATCAGCCCCTACAACCTCGGAGGCGACGCCGTTGGTATCGCTATATTCTGCTCCTGGTTGGATTGTGTGTGGCGGTGATCGCCGCCTGGGCGGTGCAACAAGAACTGTTAACTTCCACCTATCAGTCTCGCTATCTTGCAGCATTGGCGCAAAAACTCACCTTCCGCGTCGGGGTAGGTCCAAGTCCTTCAGTTCGTTTTCCGACCACTGGACCCTACAACCGGCGCTTGGGCTATACAAACCTGCCGGCTTTTCTGGAACGGTTGATGGCTGGCACCTATATGTTCGAGTCTCAGGCGCGTCTCTCACCGCGTCTGCAACAAATCATCGACGTTGGTCTGTTCCCGATTTATCGAGAAAAGACCCAGGCTGGCCTGCATATTCTAGACCGGTATGGTGGTGAATTATTCGCCGCCCAATATCCAAACCATATTTATGCCACTTTCGATGCGATTCCGGATCGCATTGTACAAACACTTTTGTTTCTTGAAAATCGTGAGCTGCTTGATCCGAATTATCCAAACCGCAATCCGGCGGTGGAATGGGACCGGTTCGCCAAGGCGCTATTTGATCGCGCTATACGAGTGGTCAAGACAGACCATCGTGCTGCAGGCGGCAGCACCTTGGCAACCCAAATTGAAAAATTTCGACATTCACCACAAGGCCAGACCGTATCGGGGCTTGAAAAGCTCCGCCAGATGGCGTCGGCGTCTGCCCGTGCCTATCTGCAAGGCGAGCGGACGTTACCGGCACAGCGACAAATTATCCTTGACTATATGAATGCCATCCCGTTAGCCGCCATACGCGGATATGGCGAAGTGCACGGCCTGGGAGACGGCCTGTCGGCTTGGTACAGGGCTAATTTTAAACGTGTTAACCGGCTTTTATCGGATCAATTCATGCCGCTGGCAGGCGAGACACTGCCGGCACAGGCACTGGCTTATAAGCAAGTCTTGAGTCTATTTATTGCCCATCGCCGTCCGTCATTTTACCTACTGGAAAATCCGCCGGCGCTGCTGACGCACACCAACATCTATCTCAAGATGTTAAGCAACGCCGGTGTTATTTCGACCGCTCTCCGTGACGCTGCGTTACCGCTCAAACTCGTGGTGCAGCAGCAGGTCCCCTTAAATGACCACGTATCGTTCGCAACCCGCAAAGGCATTAATTTGATTCGTACGGACCTCCTGACGAGTTTGGGCTTGCCGGGGTTATACGATCTGGATCGTCTCGATCTTGTTGTGCAGAGTACGCTCGACAAAACGGTGCAGGAAGAAGTCGCTGGGATATTGCGCCAATTACAAGACGCTACCTATGTGGCTGCGAATGGACTACGAGGGAAATGGCTATTGGGTCAAAATGAAGACCTGAGCAAGGTGCATTATAGTTTGGTCCTCTATGAACGCGGCCGGCAAGCGAATTTGCTACGTGTTCACACGGATAATGTCGATCAACCATTCGACATCAACACGGGCGTCAAACTTGATCTCGGCTCCACCGCAAAACTCAGAACGTTGATTACCTATTTGCAAATTGTTGCCGATCTACACGAGGCGTATGCGTCGCTTCCAGCCTCGGTGTTGCGTACGGTACAGGTGCATACCTCGGATCGGCTGACACGCTGGGGGTTGGCTTATTTGATGCAGATGCCCAACGCCAGCTTAGCGAAGATGGTTGACGCCGCCATGTCGCGCCCCTACTCCGCAAGTCCATACAGCCGATTCTTTACCGGTGGTGGCCTGCACACCTTTGCCAACTTTAATGCAAAAGATAACAACAGGATACTACTGGTCCGTGAGGCATTTCGGCGCTCGGTTAATCTTGTTTTTATCCGCATGATGCGGGATATTGTCCGCTATTATATGTTCCGCGTACCTGGTTCGACAGCTCGAATCCTCGAAGATCGTCAGCATCCCGATCGACAAGCCTATTTGTCGCGTTTTGCGGACCATGAGGGGCGGATCTTTGTGCATCGCTTCTATCATAAGTATGCCGACCAAGCTCCTGCTGACATGTTGCAGCATATGCTTGATGGCATCCATGCGACGCCGAAACGGCTCGCCACCATATTTGGGGCAATCGCACCCAACGCCACAGAAGCAGCGTTTGCCGAGTTTCTCAACACTCACTTGCCGCAGAGCGTTACAAGAAAAGGCGCTCAGGTGTTGTATGAGCGGTATGTGACGGCCGATTTTTCGTGGGCTGACCGCGGCTATCTCGCCCACTTGCATCCGCTTGAACTTTGGGTCGTGGCCTATCTGCATGATCATCCACAGACCACTTGGCGTGACCTGGTAGAGGCAAGTGCAGGCATTCGGCAGGAGGTTTACGGATGGTTGTTCAGAACGCGCTACAAACATGCCCAAGATCGGCGCATTCGAACCATGCTGGAAAGCGAGGCGTTTCTTGAGATCCATAAGACCTGGAAACGCCTGGGCTACGCCTTCGCGTCGCTGGTGCCATCCTATGCCACGGCTATTGGGTCGTCAGCCGATCGCCCGGACTCGTTGGCTGAACTTATGGGCATCATTGCCAATAACGGTGTGCGCTTGCCTCAGATGCGGATTACGCAACTCCATTTTGCCGCGGGAACGCCTTATGATACCACGATGACGGCCGCACCCACGGCAGAGCGCGTGATGGCACCGGAAATCGCTGCCGTGGTCAAACAAGGGCTATTCGACGTGGTGCAACACGGGACGGCTCGACGCATACGTGGGGTATTTAAACAGACGGACGGCAGCGCTATGCAGGTGGGCGGTAAAACGGGTACCGGCGATCATCGTTATAAACGATACAGCTCGAATGGGACGTTGATCGAGTCGCGAGTAATGAACCGGACTGCGGTCTTTATGTTTATCATTGATGATCGTTTTTTTGGCACCCTGACCGTCTACGTCCCAGGTGCGGATGCCGAGCATTATCATTTTACAAGTTCGCTACCCGTTCAGGTGTTAAAGCTTCTGGCGCCTGTTCTACATCCCCTTCTACACGGCCAACGGCGGTCACCGGTTGTTCTGCAGGCAGATCGTCGTTCGCCTGCTGCGCCGCCGGGGTCTTTTGTAGCTCCTTTGTAGTCAGATAAGCAAAGAGCTATCCGGCCCAGCAAAGCAATTTCGGGCTACCCGGCCAGACAAGATTGGCGTGTTATGCGGAACGGGCGGAGTTTGCCGCACGTTGTTGAGCCGTCACGGCCGGCGTGTCCGTCTCAGCAGGTGTAACAAGATGTTGGCGCTGGCTGCGATTACGGCACATAAAGGCGGGAATCAGCGCTAAAATAAAGATAATCGACAACAACAAAAAACAATCTGCATAGGCCGACATACGCACATAGCGCGACAATATCTGCCCCAAGGCAGCCAGCGCTTTTGTGCCTGCAAGCTGCGGCATTTCGCCAGACTGGATAAGAAACGCCCGAAATGCGTCCAGCGACTGTTGCACCGGCAAGGCGAACGGATCGTGGTGCTGTCCCAGCAATACGCGATGCACGGCCATACGCTTTTCGAGTATCATGCTGCACAAGGCGACGCCAAACGCTGCTGCCACCCCACGATGCACGCCATGTAAACCTGAACCCATATTGCGATCCTCAGGCGGTAAGGTGCGCATAATGGCGTTGGTAATCGGTGATTGAATCAGGCCAAAACTGCCACGTTGCGCAATGACCAATAGGGTGACGAGCCCGACGCCTGTTAAGAGCGTCAGGGAAGAGAATAAATACATGTCGAGGGCAAACGTCGCCAGCCCGATGATAATGGGAACACGTGGATCAACGCGGTCTGAAAGTTTGCCGGCGAACAATCCCACCCAACCCATGAAAATAGCGCCTGGAGCCAGGACCAAACCGGCCTGTAACGGCGTGAAGTCGAACACCACCTGCAGCATAAGGGCGACCAGAAAATTGGTGCCGACAAAGCCGGCGTTATACAAAAAGACCACCACAGAGGTGACCGTGAAGGCATAATTCCGGTACAGGCGCAGGTGGACGACCGGATGCGGGACGAGCAACTCCGTTACAATGAACAAGACAAAAAATACCGCTGTAATGGCGAATAAGCTGACGATGTAGCCGGAATTCCACCCCTCGCGCTGGCCTTGCGTAAACGCCAGTAGAAGCGCCACCAAAAATACCGTCATGGTGATGAGACCGAAGATATCAATCGCTTCGCCGCGTTGCGGCACATCGGGAGGAAGAATAGCCAGGGTGAGAAAGATGCTTACAATGCCGCTTGGCAAACCAAGGAAGAAAATGGCGCGCCAACTAATTTCCTGCACCAAGTAGCCGCCCAACGTCGGGCCTATGGTGGGGCCGAGGGAGCCGACCAAGAGCACCAGACCCATCGCTAGGCCACGTTGCTTGGCCGGGAAGGCTTCATAGAGAAAGACGAGGCCAAGACCCATCGCCGGGGCGCCCAACGCACCCTGCATGACACGGAAAAAAATCAGCGAACCCATATCCCATGATAAGCCGCACAAGGCGGTGGAGACAGTTGCCCCAAGCACACCGATAACATAGAGGTTGCGACGTCCAATCAGGCCCGTCATCCAGCCCAACGCCGGCATCGGTACGGCCCGTGAGATCAGATAGCCGGTCATAACCCATTGAATGGCATTGACGTCGACCCCAAACGAGGTCATGATTTTGGGCAACGCCACCACAACGGCGAACATCCCGAAGGATGTCGTTAATTGTCCAGTCAGAATAGCGGCCGCCGCTAACCATTTGTTTTTTGTTTGGTTGCTGCCTGCTTCTGAATCCATATTGACGGTATCGCTTTTCTGTGACAGACTAAAATTCCGATTTCATCAGGGCCTTCAAAAATATGGTAACATAGCGTCTTCGCCTCAGCAATTGGCGGCCATAATCTGCCTCAAGACGCATGATAAAGCGACCAGCGGGTTATCTCATAGGACGTGTCGGTGGCGCGGGGCGCAGAGGCGTGGTCGTGTTTATTGCAATCGGATAGGCAGCTTCAGGGCCATAGACAGGATTCTAGCAACAAGGAGACCGTTGTGCAGTACAACCTCGTTTCAGGCGACAATCACATTGACCTCACCTACTGTCCCCCCGACCTATGGTCCTCACAGGCCCCGGCCAAGTGGAAACTGCTGGTTCCCCGCGTGGAAGAACTCGATGATGGCTGTCATTGGTTTGTCGAAGGGCAAGATATGGGTATGTGGAATGGGGTTGGCCCCGGC
>JAPULM010000511.1 GCA_027294925.1 bacterium | reverse complement strand
GCACCCAACGCCCACCCCTGGAAAATGGCGCCAATGCCTCTCGCCATGGGGAACCCCTGCTCCGTCGCAATCGCACAAAGTTCCTCGGCACACGCGTGCACCCCTTGACTGTCCCGATGAAACTGATGCAGCGTTGCGGCCATGAAGAGCCCTATTGCAAGACTGAAGGCGTGCGCCAGTTCCCGACTGCGGCTGACTGCCTCCACGCCCCAGCTCTACCCGGAATTTAGGCGTTTTTAGCCGAGATCTTAGGAAACAGCAGAAAGTGTTTGTTTTTATTGACGATATAGCTTTTACTCCTTGTAAGTTATTGTAATTATTGAGTATTTAAACCGCTACTTTTAACACCGACTGCATGTCTACCCCGGCTCCTGCTCAGCCAGGAGCCGGACGCTGCGCCGTCGTTATTGCCCACGTGTCGACATCTGGGCCAGTGTCCTGCTCATGTGATCATAGAGCGCGGGGGTAATCTTGCTGTTCGCCTTCAGGTCATGCGTTTTCTGATAATCCGTGACCGCGCGGGTGGTTTTGGACCCCGCGATGCCGTCGGCGCGGCCGATCTTGTAGCCGAGTTTCAGCAAGGCCATCTGCGTCTCGGTAACCAGTTGCATGGCCTGGCGTTTTTCCGCAAAGCCGATCAGATTGTCGCCGAAGACGATCACTTTGCCGTCTGGCCCCTTCTGAGGTGGAGGCGCCGGGTGATCGGCCTGGAGCAAGCGATGTATCCGCGTGCCCAGGGTTTGGTGATCCACGGCGGAATTCTTGCGCAGCACGTTGGACAGCAAGGTCACCATGTAATAGAGACGCTTTTGTCCAGCGGGCGATTCAACGATCGCCAGCGAGTTCATGAAATTGCGCACGTTACCGTGGTACTTGCGGCATTTAAAATCCGGCTCCGGCTTGCACTTATAGAGCGAGCCGGACTTGAAGTAAACCGCCGCGTGACGCAGGGCGGGCGACGAGGCGTAGCGGATGCGACGTTCGGTAACGTAAAGCAGGCGTTTGATCTCCCGGCTGGAAAACGCGTCGACAAGCTTGCCCTGTTCCATTTTCAGGCAGAACCGCATCAGTTCCCGACTGGTGGCGTAGCTGTTGGTGCCCGGCACCCTCTGTTTCCCAACCCGAGTAAAGAAACTACCTTGACGCAGGGCTTGGAGGTCCAGACCATTACGCGTCACCGGATCCTGGATGGCTTTGGCAAAGATGTCTCTCAGTTGCGTTTTTGGCGTTTGCTTGAAAAACTGCGCTTTCTCCGCCTCGGAAACCGGGTAGTCCTTGCCGTAGTGCGCCAGAAGCATGAGGTTCTTTTGCAGCATACCGGCGGCAGAGTTGGAACTTGGCGACATCATCCAGTCCAGATAGACCCACAGCGACGCACGGTCGCCGTCCTTGATAGGACGGCGGGTGATCGTGCCGGTCTTGGGATCCCACAGGCGTACCGTGTGGGAATCGTAATGGCTGAATGTATCGGCGGTGATCATGGCCTCACGCAGCACGCGTCGGCGCGCCTCCAGATCATCGGGATAGATATCGGCGAGGGCCTGGAAGATGCCCAGGGCAACGAGGATCTTGCCGACGCTGCCGGGGTTTTGCTTGGCGTTGCCGTTGATTTCAGCATAACGCGGAGTTTGGGGATTGCTCAGATCGAGCACGGCGATACCGTATCGAGACGCATTGGCACCTAGAAGCGCCTTGATGCGGGCGTTGAAAGCGGCATCAGGGTCTGGCAGGGTGAGGTCAGGATAGTCGGTCAGGCGCAGGTCAACCCTATCCAAGGGGAGCAGTTCTCCGGCGGGACGTTGCTTGCCTGGACGTTCGCCGATGGCCACCAGACGCGCGGCTTCTAGACGGCCAAGGCCCGTCGACGCGTATCCATCCAGGGGATAAGCCCCAGCTGAGTCGGCCCGGAACAAAGCAAAGGCCAAAAGCACCGCAAGGGACAGCGACAGGTCGAAAAAGGTGACGCTTCTAGATAGATGGTTCATGATGCGGGGACCTCCTGCATGTTCACAGACCGGTTCAGATTGCCTTTGAGTGCGTCATCCATGTGGACAAGATAGGCACTGCCTCTGGCCTGACGGCTTTCCAGAAACGGACGAATCTGGAACAGGCGTAGCTTACCATCGAGAAACCCGAACTCAATATCGGCCGGGGCCGGCTTGCCCTGATCATCCGTGATGGGCGGAAAACGCTGCGGCAGCTCCTGCGCTAGGGTGATCAACTGGGCGATTTCGCCCGGCTGCAGCACCGTATCGCTGCCGCTGACCGGCAGCTCAACCACCCCACCCTGCTTGGCGGGCATGTGGCGCCACGGCGCCGTGGCTGTCGCCAGCACCCGCACCGCACCGTCGCGCCTATCGATACGTAACGACTCCGCTGCCTGGCCATCCACGGCGCCGCCAACCCCCTCATTGACGGCAACCGACAGCACCTGACGGTCGCCGGTGCCGATGTCCTGGGTTACCAGAACGCCGGACTTGTCCACCGGCACCGATTCCAGGAGAAGGATAGAGGTATAAACATGTTCCGGCTGCGTCATGAGGGATTGCCGCCAGGCGAAGGCCCGAGCCGTAAACGGTGACGCCCAGACGCGGGAGATCGCCGCCACTAGGTTGTCGAAGCCCACCACATTGGGCAGCGTGAGATTGAGCCCCGCCCCGGTGAAACCGGACAGGTCCTCCACGTTGGTGTCCGAGCGCACAAACAGGCCCGGGACCTTATCGTTGCCGAACGTCGTACGCAGGGCGGCACGCAGCTGCTGCTTGAATGCGGGACTCGGTGTGGCGTGCAAGATGGCATCGTACAGCTCGGCGCGGAAACGCTCCGTGAACTCGCGGCGCTCGACCGAGCCGTCGGGCAACGTCTGCACCTGATCGTACTGGGCCGTCATCCACTCGAACAGCGTGGTCTCGCTGGTCTTGTAGGGCTGCGCCAACACCTGCTGACGGAACACACCAAATGGGATGGCCAGGCCACGGGAGACGGTCGCCGGATAATGATGGCGCAGCTCTCCCAGCTTTGCCGCCTTGGGGCCAACCGTACGCCCGGAATCGCTGGCACGCAACTCATCCAGGTTGATGAGATGCTTGACCGACAGATCCAGCTTTTCCAGATCCGGCCTGATCAGGACCTCCTGGTCCGCGCTGTCCTGAGCCATGATGCGGTCCCAGCGCCCACTGTCCACGTCCAATTCCACCAGACCGGCAGGACTGACCGCCAACACCACCCGTTGCCCATCCTGCTGGCGCAGCAGCGCCAGCAGCCCCTCGTCCACCCCCACATTGGGAATGCCTAGGTTGCGTGCCAAGAGTTGCACGTGTGAGAGTGGATTGCCCTCGCCAGCAGTCAGGATGCCGGCCACTGGCGGCAGATCAGATACGGTTTCCGGTAGCAGGTAGATGCCGTCCGGCTCGAAGTCGTCGATCTGCTTAAGGTCAGGCTTGGCCTGCAAGACGCCGCGGGCCAGGCCCGGATTGAGGGCGCGGAAACCCACACCGATTTCTTTACCGAACAGCTTGTGCCGCACCCCCGACAGCCGATTGGCGTCGCGTAGCAGGCTGTCCAGCACCTGGCTGAGGACGAACAGCGGACTGCCGCGCAACTGGTCCTGGATGAACAGATGGGCCATGGGCTCGATCTGGTTCAAGGTTTGCATAGCGGCGTAGAAATGCAAGCGGAGGCCCTGGGTACCCCAGCCCGGGACCCGACCCAGGTAGGTCAACGCCTGCTGATAGGTTGCCAATGGGACGTTGTCACCCGCCAGGGTCTCCAGGGACTTGTGCAACTCGGCGCGCAGCCGGGCATTGATCATGCCGGTGCCATAGACGGCGTCCGCCGCCGCCGCCAGCCATCGCACCCGCTGGCTGCGGGTCGCCTGCGGCAGGTGTTGGCGCAGCACGACACTAGCACGAAAGGTCTCCACCTCTACCACCAGATTGAGGTCGAGAACCTTCAGGCGGGCTGAGGCCGAGCGGATGCGCGGCAGGGCATCGCGCAGATCGGCTAGCAGACGCGCCGTCACGCTATAGCGGTGGTCAGCAGAGTCCGCTGTCCCATACGCCTGCGCTGCCTCCCGCAGTATGGCTTGCAACCAGGGGGCGGCGGAGAAGATGGCGGCATTGTTGTTCAGCAAGTCGGGCAGTGGTGCGGTGCCATAAATCTGGTCGATGTCATTGGCTAGGCCCTCGTATTTGGATCGAAGCGCCGCATCACGCACCTGAGCCGCGTAGTCACGCACGCGCTGCGCATCACTGGCATCCGGGGCGCCGTGCATCTTCACCCGGATCGGCATAAACGCCGGGTCCTGCTCGGACAGGGCCTTGGACACCTGCCGCACGTGTTGTACCGAGGCGGTCTCCTTGCCGTGCGGGAGCAGCCGAGCCCCGATGCGTAAGGCCGGGTAATGGGTCGTCAGCCACGCTTTATTCCTGACCAACGCCAACAGCAACGCCCGAGCCCCTTGGCGCTCGTCCTCCTCCTGGATGGCGCCGCGATAGAACAACGCCTTACGCAGAATCCAGCCGTCATCGGCGGCGATCAGGTATTTCTCAATCAGCATCTGGGCATAGGTGTCGAGAAAATCCGCCTCGGCCATCAGCTTCTTGGCATCGACACCAGCCAGAAGGTTGGCAATCTTGTACCCCTCCGCCCGCAGTTGTTTAGTCTTGTCACTCCATTCGCCGTGCTGATGACCGCCCCCGCGCTCAGCGCATGGGTACGGTTTGGGCGGATGCACGGTGCCATCCTTGCAGAACCAACGCAGGCGTCGGAACGGACCGCGTGGCGCCTGTTTCATCTCCGTGATCCATTGACGGCCGGTTGCGCCCGACACCGCTGCCGGCGTTGAAGAGGTGAAAGGCAGGGTAGTGATCAATCCTACTAGGGTG
>JAPULM010000510.1 GCA_027294925.1 bacterium | reverse complement strand
TGTCACCACAGCCGTAATCGTTGCCAGCGTCAAGGTGTTGAATAGGAATTCCGGGTACCGAGCGTCGTTATCCGGCCCACCGGCGGCGGTGATGGCCCAGATGAGGAGCTGGGCCACCGGTAAGACAAAGGCCACGCCAACCACCAGGCCGGCCACGCCGCTGGCCGTCCAGGCTCGCCAGCCAGACAGCCGCTGGGGTGTGGCAGGCCGGACGCTGCCGCCCGTCTGGTAGAAGCGGGCCCGGCCACGCTGGGCACGTTCGAGCACATACAAGGTGAAGGTGAAACACAGCAGCAGACCCGCGAGTTCAGTGGCTGCGCCACGCGCAAACAGGCCGAACCATACGCGATAGATGGCCACGGTGAAGGTCGAGTAGTTAAAGATCACCACGGTTCCGAAGTCCGCCAGGGTTTCCATCAGGGCCAGGGTCACGCCGGCGACGATGGACGGTCGGGCAAGGGGCAGCACCACTTTCCAGAACACCATGGTTCTGCTTGTCCCCAGGGCGCGTGCCGCCTCTAGGGTTGCTGTCGACTGCTCGATGAAGGCGGCGCGTGCCAGTATGTAGACATATGGGTAAAAGACGAGTGTCATCACCAGGACCACACCGCCGTAGGAGGCGATGTCAGGGAACCATAGGCGGGGCCCAAACAGGCTACGGAGCCAGGTCTGGACCGGACCGGCATAGTCGAAGATGGACAGAAACACAAAGCCGATCACATAGGCCGGCATCGCCAGGGGCAGAATGAGGACCCATTCGAAGAGGGCTCGGCCTGGAAAGCGGTACATGGTGACCAGCCAGGCAAGGCCGATTCCGAGCACGGTGACGCCGAGACCCACCCCGACGATCAGCACCAGCGTGTTCGCAATCAGCTCTAGAAGCTGCGTCTCCCACAGGTGGCGCCAGATGTCGAAGCTTGGCGTCGCCAGGGAGGAAAGCACCACCAGAATCGGCGTGGCGACCAGGAGCGCCACCCCTCCGGCGGCGACCGGCCATGGGTCGCGTACACGCCACGCTCCCAGGCGTCGGAGGCGGAGCGCCACAGGTTTCACCCGGCTCGTTCTCATGTCATCACTCCCGATGGTCCTACTTGTAATGAGCCCGGTCCAGGAGCTTGACGGCTGCTGTCTGCAGGGCGCCAGCGGCGGCCACATCCACCGTATCAGCCTTAAACTGTCCCCAGGCGGCGATCAGCGGATGCGGCTTGACCGCCGCATTGGCAGGGTACTCGAAGTTGCCGTCGGCATACAGACTCTGGGCTTGCGTTGAACTCAAAAACTCGATCAGCTCGATGGCGTTCGCCCGGTTTTTGGCCTGCCGGGTCACGCCGGCCCCGGAGATGTTCACATGCACCCCGCGGTCGTGTTGATTGGGCCAGAAGACCGCCACCGGGAAGGCGGCCTCCTTGGCCTTGAGTCGTGCGAGGTAGTAGGTGTTGGCAATCGTCACATCGCACTGGCCGGCCGCAATAGCCTTGAGCATTCTGGTGTCGCTGTTGAAGATGCGCGGCTCGTTGGTGATCCATCTGCGTACGATCTCTTCAGTGCGCGGTTCCCCGAGCGTTTTGATCATGGTCGCTACCAGCGACTGGGTGTAGACCTTTCTGGAGGTCCGCAGGCACAGCCGCTCTTGCCACCTGGCGTCGCCTAGTGCCTCGTAGGTTGACAGCTCGGACGGCTTGACCCGCTCGGTGCTATACATGATGGTGCGGGCGCGCACCGAGAGTCCAACCCAGGCGTTGTGCTCGGCCCGCAGATGGGCGGGGATGTTGTTGACCACAATGGGCGAGTCAAAGCCCTGCAGGAGGCCGGCCTGTTCAGCGATCCAGAGGTTGCCCGCATCCACCGTCATGAAGACGTCGGCGGCGGTGTTGGCGCCCTCAGCCTTGAGGCGTTCGAAGAGCTGGGCCGCTTTAGCGGTAAAATACGTTACGTTTATACCGGTCTGCGCCGTGAAGGCGTCGAACATTGGTTTGACCAGTTTGTCGATCCGCGCCGAGTACACCACGACCTCATCGGCGGCGCCGGCTTCAGGCGCCGCTATCGCCTGGATCATAGTCAGGCACAGTACTAGGGCCAGGCCTGTTGACCGTTGCAATACGCTAAGCCTGACCCTCCAACCGTACGCTCTACCCTGCTGCATCGCATGCTCTCTTTCTTGTGGTTCGTGCCTGTAGCTATTTTGCCCCATCCCGTCTTGCTCGCCCTGGACGTCCGTCATCTCTACGTAAAAAAAGAGCTTTCTCAACTCATAAGTGGATTTACAGGGCTCGAGAAGGCTCGTTATCCTATTATTATGATATTGAAAACCATTTTCAAGATTAATTTTACTAGCGAACCGATTTTTTTGCAGGGCGTCGTTTTTTGATCCTGGCGCCTCTCGTGGTTGCCACCAGTGCATCTTCACAGTTCAAGGCCGTCTTCATCCTCCTTGCCTTTGCGGGGTCTATCGGTGATATGGCGCGCTACTGGTTGATGCGCCATCTCTCCCCTGCCTTGGCGCTACTCCGGTGCATAAGCTGGATCGGCATGTGGGTAGGATACGACTGCCCGGTCGTCGTACTGCTGCGGAATATGTGGCTTCGGGATAAGAAAAGGCAAACTTGAACTTCAGCAGGAGTTTCTTGTAAAATGAGAGTAAGCTGTTGATGATATCTGAGGAGGATCTGGGACGTTTCTTCTCCCAATTAGGGGTCGCCCTTATGCAAGATGAAGTCGAGGTTTTTGAAAGCTTCCTCCGTAGTAAGCATCTCAAGCGTTCCAAGCCCCGGTGTGATATTCTGGAGGTGTTTCTGGCTTCCGAAGGGCATCTCTCGGCGCAGGAGCTCTACGAGCGGGCCAAGCAGAAGAATTCTCGCGTTGGCTTTGCAACCGTATATCGCACCCTGAAGCTTCTGGAGGCGTGCGGTTTGGCGCGCGCTATGGACTACGGGGACGGCACCCAGCGTTACGAACCTGATCGTTTTCAGCATCATCACATTATCTGTACATCCTGCAATCGCACCGTGGAGTTCTCCAGCCCCGAGTTGGAATCCCTGCTGTTGCAAGTACAAAAAGCTCATCGCTTCACCCCGCAGTCGCACGCGGTGCGCATCCTTAGCGTGTGTACAGACTGCAACCAGACCATGCCCCTGCAGAGTAGACACGGGAAGGATCTGGAGACCATCCTGTCACGCGACGCCTTACAGGTAGCCATCGCTAACGAGCAGCGGGGGGTGAATTTCTATAGTCAGGCGCTGGAAGCCACCAAAAGCAAGGCGACACGCACGGTCTTCGCCCGCTTGGTTGACCAGGAAAAACAGCATCTCACGGCGTTGCAGAAGGAGTACGAGACACTCCAGCAAAGCCATAGCTGGCTGGACGACGAACCGTCGTTGCTGTATTTCGATCACGAGCGCCTGGGAAGCATCTTCCCCAAAGGGTGGCGTAATATCGTCCAGATCGTGCAGTCGGCCAGCCCGGCCGAAGCTTTGTACATGGCGATGGCGGCCGAGCGGCGCTCGCACGAATTTTTCAGCGATTACGCGGACAAGATGGAATATGCAAAGGGGAAAGCCATTTTCAAAAAGTTCGCCAACGAGGAATGGCAACATCTCCGGACGATCCGTCATGCGTATGATGCCCTGCAGGACCGAGAACAAGGTAAATCTCCGGTCTCATGAATGCCCCTCCTCTACTTCTACCACTTCCATTAGCACCGATCAGACCGATGTTGTGTCCCGTCTCCAGCTGCCAGGAAATGTCCTGTAAGACGCGGTTACCGGCAAAGGCTTTGGAGATATGTTCCAGGCGTATCTGCGCGGTATAGGAAAAAGAAACGCCATTTTCACGCCGCCCTCCCGGCTGCCCTCCCCCGCTGGCAGCTGCTCCTCGCCCGCGGTGGACCAGCACTATCACATGGTGTATGGCTCCGGCGGCAAATTCTCAACAGATCATCAACCCGCCTTCAGATATCTCAGCCAGCGCTGCCGGGTGGCGGAAGAACAGCTCTACAATTGCTTTAGCATGACATGAAAAGTGGGAAAAACTTCTCTTCAATTGAATGAAAATTGAACCGAAGAAGAAAGTTTTATCGAGAGCCTGTTCAACATGAGAATTGTCAAAGTGCCAGCCATCTTGTGCGTGATGATTACGGTTCGTATACTGTTACCGCAAGGCCCGACGTTTTCACCAGAATCTACAAAGGACAATGGATCGCCGCTATGGACTGCCAGCACAAGGTTGCAAGGTATGGTTGCTCGCTTTTTGTCATGCTTTACTTGTTAGGATTGCCATTCTTGGTTTGGGCTCAGAGGGGGCGACCTGCCATTGTCGAGGTGGCTGTGGTCGAGCGCAAAGCGATTACCCAGCCGGTGACCTTTGTCGGAACGGTAGAGCCGCGTCGGCGGAGTTTGGTTTCGAGCGAGGTTGAGGGTATTGTAGCGGAATTGTTAGTCGAGGACGGACAGCGTGTGAAACAAGGTGAAACGCTTGTGCAGTTACGTCAAGAGAGTATACGCATTGGTTTACAAGCCCTGCGAAGTACGGCCCAACGCTATCGCGAGGAGCTGGCGGAGCTAAAGAATGGCACCCGTCCCGAAATTGTTGCAGAAGCGCATGCAGCGGTGCTTGAGGCAGAAGCTGAACTTGATCAGGCGCGTCGTGAGAAGAGCCGCCAGCTGGACCTCAGCCAGCGCGGGGTGTCTGCTCTACGCGCACGTGAGAATGCAGAGACGGCTACAGTCGTTGCCCAACAGCGCCTGGCGCGGGCACGGTCATTATACCAAATGGCTGTCCGTGGGCCACGTGCCGAGCGTATTAGCCAGGCGGAGGCCCAATACCGCTCTGCTCAAGCTGAGGTGGAGCGTTTAAAGTATGACCTGCGGCGCTCACGTGTAGCGGCCCCATTCACTGGCTATGTGGTGGCAAAACATACGGAAGTGGGCCAATGGCTCGGGCGTGGCGACCTCGTTGTGACACTGATCGAACTTGATGTTGCGCATGTGACCGTACCCATCCCCGAGCGTTATATCTCACAGGTGCATCTTGGTGATTATAGTGCTTTACGGTTTGACGCGATACCTGGTCGGAGATGGGATGGGCGTGTGGTGCGTATTATTCCACAGGCTGGTGAATCGCGTACGTTTCCGATCACGATCGCAGTTGATAACGCTCAAACCCTCCTGAAAAGCGGTTTTGTGGCACGCGCCATGTTGACCGTTGGCGGACAACGAGACGCGCTATTAGTACCAAAAGATGCGGTTGTGAGCCAAGGCCCGCGGCAGATCGTCTATGTGGTTCGCGAGGGGAAAGCAGCCCCAGTGCCTATCCAGCGTACGTCATTTTTTGAAGGCTCTGCGGTGGTCATCGGAGACTTGCAGAAAGGCGAGCAGGTCGTCATACGGGGGAATGAGCGGCTACGGCCTGGTCAAGCGGTACAAGTTGTAGGGTCTGAGCAGGCCGATCGAAATGGATCAAAGCGTTAGCAGCCGTGCATGGGTTGATCAGAACAGATTAGATCGTTAGCTCGGTTAAAAGCTCCAAATTAAGTGCTGGAATCGTGTCACGAATGACTTCGACGAACCGTTCAACTAAGACGAAGGTCATCTCGTCACGGACCGCCTGTGGCAGTTGGCGCAGATCCTTTTCGTTGGCTTTCGGGAGAACGACGCGTTGAAGCCCGGCACGTCTTGCGGCCAACACCTTTTCTTTAATGCCACCTATAGGTAACACCAATCCTGCGAGCGTCAGTTCGCCCGTCATGGCGGTATCTGTACGCATCGGGTTCTTGGTCAAAAGGGACGTTAAAGCTGCGGCGATGGCGATGCCGGCTGACGGCCCATCTTTAGGGATTGCGCCGGCCGGAACATGGATGTGTATGCCGTGATTTTCAAATAGCTTGATGGGTATATCAAATCGGGACGCCTCTGCCCATAAGAGATCTCGGGCAATTTCTGCCGATTCGCGCATGATTTCGCCTAGCTGACCGGTTAGGGTTAGGTTTTTCCCGCCGGGTAAAAGCTGCGCTTCAACGTAGAGTACTTCCCCACCAGACGGGGTCACCGCAAGGCCGGTAGCAACACCCGGCGGAAGGTGCTGTCGGGCCTCTTCCATGCAATAGGCTGCAGGTCCCAGTAGGTCATCAATCTCGGCAGTCTCAAGGCATGTGTTCAGTGGTTCCTGCATGGTGACTCGACGGGCTATTTTGCGAGCGATTTGGCCAATTGTGCGTTCGAGCTGACGAACGCCTGCTTCACGTGTGTAGCGACCAATGATCGTGCGCAGGGCATCATCGGATAAGGCCATCTGGTCGGGTGATAGACCGGTTTCGTCGAGCCGCCGCGGCACGAGATAGCGCTTGGCGATTTCAAGCTTTTCTTCTTCACTGTAGCCCGGCACAGTCATAATTTCCAGGCGATCCAGTAAGGGACTGGGAATAGTTCCTAGATCATTGGCGGTACAGATAAAGAAGGTTTTCGACAAGTCGAAGGGCAGGTCTAGGTAATGATCACGAAACGTGTGATTTTGAGCCGGATCAAGAATTTCGAGCAAGGCGGAGGCCGGGTCGCCGCGAAAATCGCGTCCGAGCTTATCAACCTCATCGAGCATTAAAACAGGGTTACATACCTTGACCCGACGCATGGCTTGTAAAATACGGCCTGGCAATGAACCGACATAGGTGCGTCGATGACCACGGAGTTCAGCTTCATCATGTACGCCACCTAGTGAGAAGCGCTCGAAATGACGCCCTAGCGCACGCGCAATCGAGTGCCCTAAGCTGGTTTTTCCAACCCCTGGAGGGCCAACAAAACAAAGGATTGGGCTTTTAGCTTGAGGTTTTAGGGACATGACGGCTAAGTGTTCAATAATTCGATCCTTAACCTCCTCAAGTCCGAAGTGATCCTCGTTTAAAACCTCCTGGGCATGCGTTAAATCGAGTTCGTCAATCGTGCTAGCGGTCCAGGGAAGTTCCAGGGCGAATTCCAGATAGCTGCGGAGCACTTGATGATCCGGGGCAGTCGGAGGCAGCCGCGTCAGCCGCGTCATCTCGCGCTCAAGTTCCTTGCGAACGTTGTCTGGCAAGTCGGTTTCGGTGAGCCGTTGTCGCAGCTGTTCGGCATCGTCGAGATCATCATCTTCGCCTAACTCTTTTTTGATTTGTTTAAGTTGTTGGCGTAACACATAGTCGCGTTGAGCTTTGTCGAGTTCGATCTGGGTTTGGCCGGCAATTTTTTGGCGCAGTTCAAGAATCTGCACCTCGCGCGATAAATGTTCGTACACGCGTTGTAGCAACGTCCCTAAGTGATCTGTTTCTAAGAGATCCATTTCCTCGACCGTATCGATATTGAGAACCGTTGCAATCAGATAGGCTAACTTGACTGGCTCAGCTGTGCTGACGAGCAAGTTGGCCATATCTTCCGGGATCGTTTCGAGATGTCGAACCGCTTTGCGTACCAAAGATTGGATATTGCGGAATAAGGCAGTGGTCTCGGCAGAATCGTCGAAGGGATCCGGAAGCTTGATGATTTCTGCCTGAAGAAACGGAGAGGTTGCAGCTGCTTGGGCAAGCTCGACCCGTTGGACGCCCTGGATCAAGAGCTGCAACATATTTTCTTGTCGCTGAATGACGCGCTTAATGACTGCTAAGGTTGCAGTAGGAAAAAGATCGGGTAAGCCAGGCGTCTGTCCTTGGGGATCGCGCTGTACAGCCGCAATTATGGTTTTATCCTCCATCGCTAAGGCGGCCTCCGTGGCTGCCACCGACTGAGGTCGACCAACCGATACAGGCATCAAAATATGTGGAAATAGTACCGTGCTTTTAAGGGGGAGTACGGGGTATACGATAGGTTGATGGTTCGACGCCATAGACCGCTCCTTAGGCCGCGAGAACGAGGCATGCCTATTGTGTGCTGGATGAGAGTATGAGGCGGTGCGATTCCTCATATGTCGTCGAGCTAATTAATATACGTGCTAGGCTGAGGCAAAGTCGGCAAGGAGAGCGCTCCGGTGCGGTTGGCGGAGCTTATCGAAGGCTTGGCGTTCAAGCTGTCGTACCCGCTCACGGCTGAGACCAAGGATATCGGCAATTTCTTGTAGTGTGTGCGCTTGCTCAGTCTCAATACCGAAGCGTAGGCGTAAAATGAATGCCTCTCGTTCAGACAGGCTGGCGAGACAATTCTCAATGCTGCTATGCAGTTGATCCTCGGCTACAAGGTCATAGGGTTTTGTAGCCTGATGATCTTCTAGAATGTCGGCCAGTATACTACCGTCGTCGGCAACCGGCTGCTGGAGTCGCACAATGGGCTGTACAGCTGACTGTAAATCTTCAACTTCTTGTTGACGCCAGCCTAGTTCATCGCTGAGTTCCTGCGCGTTAGCAGGACGGCCATTGATATCCCACAAGCGATCAGCCGCATTACGCAATTTATTTTTCCGTTCTACCACATGGTTAGGTAGCCGAACCGTACGATACTGCTCGGTAATGGCGCGGCTAATGGCCTGACGCACCCACCAATGCGCATAGGTGACGAATTTCAGGCCGCGGTGATGTTCGAATTTTTCCAAGGCGCGCATGAGGCCAATATTACCTTCCTGGATTAGATCCAGAAATGGCACACCGCGTCCCCGGTAACGATTTGCGACGTGGATGACAAGACGAAGATTTGAACGCGTCATTTGTGCTTTCGCCAAGCGGAGTCGTTGTTGCGCTTGTACCCAAACATTGTATGCATTGTGCAGCACATGATCTTCGGATTGTGCATGGCGGGCGTTGTCGAGCGCAAGGCGAATGGCTTCGAAAACCTGCGAGTGTAGCTCCATTGATTCACAAGTATTGATCCATTGATGCCAGAGGCTGACGCGTTTTTTACGCAAGTTTCTGCGTTTGGTCGTTGAACACGAGGCATCAAGGCATCTGAGCCTAATCTTTTCAAGCTGTCCGGACAGCTCTTGTAGACGGATAACACCGGCGACAAAAGCAGCGTGCCGTTTGGCGCTCTCTGCTTCCGGATCACCGCTTTCAAATAGTATCTGAGCTAGGCTGATTTCGTTGAGGTCGAGTTGGCGCCAGTATCGCGTTAAGATTGGCAGCGTCGTGGGAGACATGTACAGGGCACGCCGTACCTGTTGATGCGCACGCTCAATACGGAACCAAAGGTTTCTTTCTTCGTTACGGCTTAATAGAGCGAACTGTCGGACATCACTAAAATAACGGGCGACGAGATTATCAAATTCCTCATCAGTCTCGCTTTTTTTATTCTTAGTCTCAGAAGCGAGATGAAAGGACTCTTCTTCGCTATCTACTCCATGCCACTCCGCGTCAAACTCAAGGGTGACCGATTTGGGACGTTGGATTAGTGCTGAAGCTTCGAATGTGTTGTCGTACTGGTGTAGCATAAGCATCCTCGGTGTGATGTCAGACGCTGGTTGTCAGCAGGTAAGAGTATCTGTTGCCAGTCTCTGCACCCGTCGTAAACAAAGTTTGCGTAGGCTTGGTGATCTGACATAGCAAAATGTGTACCAAGGTTCATTGTTGAGGATTTTGTAGCGCGTTTTTTGGTTTTTTTTGACCCATATTATGCAAAGAAATTGGGCTAGTTACGCCGTAATAAGACTCTAACGGCACCAGTATCTGTGGGGCTCGGGACGCTGAAAGTCCTTAGGCATAGAAATTTAAGCTTTATCACGATTTAAATTGAACATGCCTCAAGAGGCGGTGTCGAGTCAGTTCTAAAGGCTGAGGACTCGTCAAAAATTTGACGACCATTGGGGCCAGTTAAGAGGGTTTTGTAATATACAAGGCTTTAACGATCGGAGGTTCAATATCAACGTCGTGGAGATGAGGAGAAGGTCGTCAAAAATTTGACAATGACATGTCAAGATGTAAGGCCGTGGGTGGTAAAAAGCTTAGCTGGTGCAGCTGTTAAGTCATCTGCTTTCCAATGGTTTATCCTCGAGGCAAGATCAGGCATGAGGGGCTGTAATTGATGAGCATTTCGTTGTCCGGTCAACCGGGCAGTTCGACCACGACTCTTCCGTCTTGTAGCGTGACAGGGTAACGTTGCAGGGGACGACGGGCCGGCCCTCTAAGGACAGAGCCGGTAAGGCTAAATAGCGAACTGTGACAGGGGCATATGATCACCTGCTCTCTAGACGCATAATTCACCTGGCATCTATTGTGGGTACATTGATGCGATAAGGCGAGGAATTTGCCCTGTTGATGGACTAACAAAAAGCCTTCTTTCCGGAAATGAGTAACACTTGTCGTTGAAAACTGCTCTTGGGGTCCGATGTCCGTTGGTCCTTTGGGGACGTCGGGCGCGCTGGCTGTCAGAAATCGTTTAAGCAGGAAGGCGAATTGTCCGCCAAGCACGACAACCGCGCCAATGATCCAGCTCCATCGGATGAACCTGCGTCGTTTCATTTGGTTTGCATAGCGCTTGGGATGGTCAGACGGATCTGGTCGCATGATTAGCTCAGCCCTCCGCTTGTTCAAGTATGGCTTGGAGAAGAACGTGACAGCCTGCGGCGACATGTGTTTTATCAGCCGCCTCAATCTCATTATGACTGATGCCATCTTTGCATGGGATAAAAACCATTGCGGTCGGGCAGATTTGAGCCAGGTATTTCGCATCGTGACCGGCGCCACTGATGATATCCATATGCGCTAGGTTTAGGCAGTCTGCGGCGCGCCGTAGGGCGTCGATACAAGCCGGATGGAAATCAGTTGGCGGTGCATACCAGATTTCTTCAAGCCTGCTGGAGAGTTTGAGTTCGGTACAAATTTGACTGAGCATCTGTTGTATGTGCTGAGCCATGTCCTGTAGGGCATCAGGGTCTGGATGACGTATGTCAATCGTGCAATCAACACGTTCGGGCACAACATTACGGGAATTCGGTTTGACCGTGAGTTGGCCGACCGTGCCACGTCCGTGGGGCGCGTGCATCGTTGCGGCGGTTTGTACGGCTTGCACCAGGTGGGACGCGCCAAGCAGTGCATCTTGTCGTGATGGCAACGGGGTGGTACCAGCGTGCGACGCCA
>JAPULM010000051.1 GCA_027294925.1 bacterium | reverse complement strand
GGGGTGCTCATGGATGAACCGTTTCTGCAAGTGCACGCTGTCCCAGAATCTCGTATACGTCAACAGGCTCACGCACATTTTTGAAGCTTTGGCGACCACGGCCCTGCAACTCAAAGTCGTCCGACAAACGCTGTGCGGTGGCGGCGCCGACGTAAATGGTACCACCCGTAGCAGAGGCACCAATACGTGCTGCCAGGTTGGTAATAGGGCCAGAGGCGGTAAACGTCCAGCGTGTACCTCTGGCGCCCTCGAACTTCGTCGAGCCCACCGCTGCTGTACCGGAATTAAGGCCCATATTGACGGTAATCGGCGCATAGGTGCCCTCTAGTTCGGCATTGATGCGTCGTGTCTTGTCGCGGACTGCCAACGCGGTGCGCGCTGCTGCGCGGGCGTGTTGAACGGGATTCTCATCTTGGAAAATGATCATCAAGCCGTCACCAGCCGTCTCGTTGATATCGCCATGGTTGGCATAAATATCATCTAAAAAGCTCGAGAAGTAGTGCTCCACGATATAGTTCACTTTCGCCTGATCCAACGCCTCGCTCATCCTCGTGTAGCCTTCAATATCGAGAAACAAGACGGTTACATCCTGGTCGTGTTTGTCGAGTGCAGGTGCGGTAGGATCACGCTCAATAATCTGTCGTACGGAGGTCGGTACAAACTTGCCGAGATGGGTCTTGACGTTCTCCAACAGCTCAACTTTGCGTAGGGCGGCGCTGAGCTCTACATTGGTTGTTTCCAAAGAGCGATAGGCGCGGGCATTCGCAATGGCAATAGCGCTCTGGTTGGTTAGGGTGCGGAGCAGCTCGAGATCCGCCTCAGTGAAGATGGCACCGGATTGTTTTTCTCCGAGAGCCAGCACGCCGATCAAGTCGCCCTTGAAGAGCAACGGCAGCGCTAGACTGACACCCAGACGCTCGAATTCCAGCCGCGCTCTGGGCGCATCTTGCGCTAGTTGCGGGTTGGCCTCTAGATCGTAGCGTGACACGCCACGCTGTTGACGGGCAATCAGGTCGACCACCGAATTGCTGCGCTGCGGGTGAATACTGGCGAGGCGATTCTGTTGATCTCCAACCACCTGTATGGGACAATAAATGCCGCTGCCATCGTCCAGATAGAGTGCCACCGATGAGACATTGAGCGCACTCATAATCGTGTTGACGATACGTTGGGTAATCTCGTCGAGATCCAGTAGGGCAGTCAAATCCCGGCTCAGGGCTTCAATGGTTTGGCGAAAATCGTACCGGGTGCGAAAAAACAAACGATCTAAGACGTCCTGGATACGAACACGCAGGGGATTGAGACCAAAGAGGACGGCGAGACCAAACAGGACCGGGAAGCCACGCGACTGTGCGATTGGAATACCATGCAGCAGGGTATTAAAGACCCAGATCAGCAGCACATAGCCCCCAATAACGATGCCGGTCAGCACGCTATAGGTCAGGGTACGGCGGACGATGACGCCAACGTCGAATAGGTTGTAACGTAAAATGGCATAGGTAATCGAGAGCGGTAGGAAGAGCGTTAAGACCCAGGCGAACTCCAGCGGCAGGTTAAGACGGAATAGCAAAGCGGCGCTTTCGCCGCCTACGGGGATAAGGAAGCCAGCCGCGAAACCGAAGAAGACCGTCAGGGCGCGGCGACGTGCGACGGGGCTACTGGCGCGTACCGTGGTGTACGCGAGACTGGCAAGGAGGAAGAGGAGCGTAGCGCCCCAATAGACCGTGTGGACCTGAGTGAGATAAAAACCGATTTTAGCGTGGTGATAGAAGTCGCGGACGAAAATGTCTAAAACCTGCTCGATGCCCCACAATCCAAGTGAGGGCACATAGAACAGATACTGCATGCGGGGATGGCGGCGTATGATTTGTCGTTCCTCGGGAAAGACAAAGGCCAGATGTACAAAAAGTGCCGAGGTCATATACCAGCTGAACAGAAACAGCTCGTGGAAGACATAGGTGGATTGAAAGTCAAAAAAGGTCACGAAGAGGCCGAACCAGGCCAAACAGGCGCCCAGAAATACGCGACTTTGTAGCGTGTTAGGACGTAGTAGAAAGACAATAGCACCCAGACTAAGCTGACCCAACGCCACCAGCAGTGGCAGGCCGAATTCTACCGCCAGGCGTCCCCGGGTGGTACGTTGCACCGGTGCCATCACGGTATGCACCCTCGCACCACGCCGCACACGATAGGTCAAAGAGGTGCCCGCCGGAGTGCGGTGGATGACGTCACGCAGATTGGCGCCAATGTGATGGGGATCATCCAAAAGGCGACCGTTTACCGACAGAATGGTGTCGAAAAAAACCAGACCGGAGTCATAAGCCTTCATGACCTGTCCATACGGACTGAACGCGAACCCGCCCCACGGCTGCCCAAGTTCGCTCAGGGCCAGATGCACGCATGCCACGGCTAGGATCATGCAGAAGGCAATAAGACCCCAAAAAAAGGCCATCAGAGGTGTTTTGCCAACTAGAAGGAGGCGTTTCATATGTCCTCTCAAGCTGCGTTCCAGACTACCGGCGACGATAGCGGTTGCTGAACTGGAGCATACAATTGCCGCGATATCCTTGCACCATATCGCGTAACCATTCTGCTGCTTTGAAGCGCACAAAAAAGACACGCCCTGCTTCATCCTTGGCCACCATCTCGTCCGCCAGGCTTTGAAAATTTTTATAATGCCCATATGTCTTTACCGCATACGCTCGTAGCAATGCAACGGTGGCTTGATTAAAGACCGCGTCTTTTGTTTTGCTTAACACAACATGTGTCATACGCATCGAGGCTTCCTCATGATGGCGATGGCTGCGTCGTTGCGTAGCGATCGGTTGCTGATCCTCATCAAGACGCTTGCCGGCCGGAACAAATGATATATAAATCATAAAATCAATATGAAATAGCCGGATAGGTTCGGCAACGATAACAACCGTTTTATGAAACGCATCGTTATCTACCATCCGCGACGAGACCCCATTGCCATCTCGCCAAAGACGCGACAGTCGTTGCAAAACCCTCTGCCGATCACGCATGCCTTCAAGGTGGACAACGTTATCCGGACTTTCCTGGACATATAACCGGGTTAGGGTCTGCAAGTGATTTAACTTAATAATCGTCTCCACCAATGTATCCTGCCAGTTCACCCCCACTAACGGTTCGATGCGGTCTTGCGCCCGCAACGGTGCGGCGTGCACAAGCATGATGCACAACATGCCAGCATAGAGCAAGAGGCCTAGCCTGTCTCGCGTTGCCTTAACTATCTTGTCGTTTGACATCTAATCCCTTGCGGTTTAATGTCCCCGTTGGCCTCAATACGAGAGTGGGCCAGGAATTTCTGGCCAAGAGGCTCTTCAGTCGCCGTCCACAATGACAGCGTCCCGCATGACCGATGCATGTTGACGTCGTGCGCAAAGGTCAAGGTGTTGCATGATCTCCGCTACAGACCAGGCGTCTATCTTACAACAGGTTGCTGACGAGCGCCAACAACCTGTTGGATTTTGGGCACGGTTGGCGCTCCGGCCAACTCTGATTCGTTTTCTCTCAGTCCTTGTATTTCTCCTAACATGGGAGTTGGTCTCCCAGCATATTGACCCGATCTTGTTTGCCGGTCCCGTTCGTATTGCCGAGGCATTCTGGCGCTTAAGCGTAAGCGGTGAACTTCCTCGTCAATTGGCCCTTAGCTTGAGCATTTTTCTCGTCGGCCTGGTTCTGGCTTCTGTGATCGGCCTGGGCACCGGGCTGGCGATGGGTCGCTACCGGCTGGTTGAATATCTGATCGATCCTTACATTAATGCCCTGTATGCAACACCACGTATTGCCCTGGTGCCTCTCCTTATTCTCTGGCTAGGACTTGATACACAGATGAAGATCTTTGTGGTCTTCATGGGTAGCTTTTTTCCAATTGTGATTAATACGTCCCAGGGCGTCAAAAATGTCAGTTCCCATTACGTTGAGGTGGCCCGGGCTTACGGGACAACTGAACAACAGGTATTTCGTAAAGTGATCCTGCCATCTGCCGCCCCTTTTATTATGGCCGGCTTTCGGCTCGGCGTGGGGCGGGCGCTGGTGGGGATGGTAGTGGCCGAGTTGCTCGGTACGCTCTCTGGCCTTGGCGCCATGGTGGATAAATATTCTTCAGAGTTTGATACGTCCGCCTTATTCGTTCCCATTATTGTGTTGGCGTTCCTCGGTGTAACGGTGACTGCCGGCGTCAAACAAATTGAGAACCGGGTGACACGTTGGAAAGAGACCGAACGTGCGCAGGTGTGAGCTAAATAAGGGGGTGGTGCGCCGCTTTCCTCTGGCTAGAAGTAAAAAAGGCGACTACAAAAGCCTGCACAGAGATACTTGGGTTTATGCTTGAAGTCCGTAACCTCACCAAAGTGTTTTTTTCTGATCGCGCTAATCCGCAAGAGGGTTTTATCGCCCTGCATGAGGTGAATTTTACGGTTGAAGAAGGTGAGTTTATTTGTCTCTTGGGTCCTAGCGGATGCGGTAAGACAACCCTCTTGCGCCTGATCGCAGGCCTTCTGCCGGCCGAGCGGAGACAGATTATCACCAAGCAGGGCCGTGTACAAGGTCTCAGCAAAGAACGCTGTATGGTTTTTCAAAATTTTGGCCTGTTTCCATGGCGTACCGTAATGGATAACGTGGCACTTAGCCTCGAACTAGCCGGTGTCCCCCGTCCCCAACGTGAGCAGGCAAGCCGTGAGGCTCTGGAAATGGTCGGACTCAGTGGTTTTGAGATGTATTGGCCGCACCAAATTTCCGGCGGCATGCAACAACGTGTCGGCATTGCTCGTGCCTTAACTCAAAAACCCAGCTATCTTCTCATGGATGAACCGTTCGGTGCGCTAGATGCCCAGACCCGTGAGCGCATGCAAGAGGAGCTGCTTCGACTCTGGATGCATACCCGGTTTACCGTTCTGTTCGTAACCCATAGCATCGACGAGGCGATCTATCTCAGCGATCGAGTGCTGGTGATGGGAACGCATCCGGGTGACCTGCGCCAGGACATACGGATCGACCTGCCTCGTCCACGATGGACATATGACGTCAAAGCCGATCCGCTCTTCGTTCGCTTACGTTCGGAGATCAATGTGTTGTTACGTGATAAGGAGGAACCCATATGAGCATCAAGCGCACGCTTAGCCGCATTCTAACCCTAACGCTGTTCGTAT
>JAPULM010000509.1 GCA_027294925.1 bacterium | reverse complement strand
TTTTGCTGCGTCGGATTGGTGAGCAGCCAGATTCTTTTAAGCTTGAGAATATCTTCCGCGCTCGATTTCGTGAAAAAGGCTTTCTCTGCGTGCTGATCGACAAAGGGATAATAATCTGTATTTGCAGGTATTTGGCTGGTGTTCAAAAAATTATCCAGCATTGGCTTGCCGATAATTCTGTGCCCCTGGAGATCCGTCACACTCATAATCCTGAATGCTTCAAGCGTCTCGCGCATTAAATTTCCCTGAAAAACATCGCTGCTCATTGCCCCCAGTTCACCGCCAACCGTTCCCACAATGATCAAGTCTTGTCGGCCACCGGCATACAGCGCATAGTCATCAAACTCATTGGCAAATGCTTTTACTACACTCAGCACCAAATTGACGTCAAACTCGTACAGTTGCACCCACTGAGTGTAAACACCACCGGGTCGCAGGTGCCGTTTTACGCGGCGATAATGTTCCTGTGAAAACAAGCCCGCGACACCACTCACCCAGGGGTTGGAAGGCTCTGCGATGATAATGTCATATTGCTTCTGACGCGTACTAAAGAAGGTCTTTGCATCATCGATATAAATATGGCTTCGCGGATCATCGAATGCTCGCGCTACCACGTCCCCAAATTGCCTGGCTCCTTCAACCATAACGGGCTCTATTTCGATGGTATCCACCCGCTGTATGTTGGGGTTGGCCAACACCGTGCTCGTGGTCAAGCCCGCTCCGAATCCAATGACTGCCACATCCTCTGCCGTGGGATTGATCGCCATACCCAACAATCCCAGCAACAACATGGTTTCTTCGTCACCCGAGGGTTCATCCTTGACAAGATCAAACGATGCATCAGTCTTACCGTTGGTTTTGATAGACAGATGTCGCTGGTCTGCGAGCCGAACAGTTACCGTAGCCGTGCGGCCATCGCGGTGGAACAAGACCTCAGTATCCGTAGGATTGATATTTCCACCACGGAATACTCCAGAGGACAGTCTCTTGGTATCGAACTCAGAGCCCAGCTGAATCAGCACCAGGCAGACCATCCCGGCCGTGGCAAAAATCCACGAACGCCTTGACGCTGCTTCGTCATTGGCAGAAGAAGCGAGTAACCATATCGCCAGGGCAATATCTATCGCGGCGCCGAGCAGCAGGGTATTTCGCAAACCGAGCCAGGGGATCAGCAAGCCAATAGTAACGGCGACGCCGGCGATCGCGCCCAGTGTGTTAATGGCGTACACATGCCCCACCGCGCGCTCACCATATCCGTAACGCGCCAGGCTCGCGGTAATCAGCGGCAGCGTCATACCAGCGCAAATGGTCGCCGGTAACATAATCGCCATAGCCAGGGCCATACCGCCGAGCTTGAACAGGTAATAGCCCTGCTCAGTTTGATCCAGTGCAAACAGCAATCCCTGCATAAGCCCAAACAATGAGTTGTAAATCAGCACTGTGGCCGCGGCCAACACACCCATAGCAACTTGTATCCAGGCCAATCGCACCAGCGGGCGCTGCACGCCATCAATTCGATTGCGAATCAACCAGCCGCCTATCGCCAGACCCAGCACAAAACTGGCCAACATTATCTCAAAGGAATGGGTCGCACTCCCCAACACCATGTTGAGCATGCGAATCCAGGTGAGTTCGTAAATAAAGGACGCCAGACCGGTCAATCCGGCGCAACTCAGTAACAATATTATTGCAACAGAGCCCTTACTGGGAGCAGCCGCGGTGGTCGACTCCGCCACCGGTGCCCGCTCAGGAAACTTTGCCAAACTGATAATTGCTACCACTATCACCGCGACGAGTACATTGAGCCCTCCGGCAGTGGCAACCGTTCCTGGCAAACCCAGGGTTCGAATAAGCAAAAAACCACTCACCAGAATTCCTGCGGCGGCGCCGAGACTGTTACTGAAGTACAGCAATGCCAGAACTCGTCCACGCTCCCGGGGCCGTCGGCGGATCAAGCCTTCAGCCATAAGCGGAAACGTGGTGCCCAGCAGTATCGAAGGCGGCAGGATAAGCAAAAGCGCCAAACCCCACTTGATCACAAAGGCGGCGGCAAGCGACGTCTGAGCGGGTAGCAGGCTATCAAACGCCAGGTCCATCATGACTACAAATATGTCGTGAAATACCAGTGCATAAATGCCAACCAGTAACTCCGCCAGCGCATACATTAGTAACAGAGAGCGCCCGCTGGAGGTGAGACGCGCAGCCCACCAGGAGCCCAACGCCAGTCCGCCCATGAAGGTGGCAAGCACCAGGGCCTGCGCATAGGCGGCATGGCCGAGAAACAGCTTCAGGTAGTGTGTCCAGATGGATTGATAGATCAGGCCGGAAAACCCGGACAGCAAAAACACGGCAATTAGCAGTTTCGCTATATGGCGATCGTCCAGGATTTTCGTATTCACTCAGCCGTCCAATACTTTTTATTGTGATCGAGTATACCGTACCGCGCTTAATGGGCGGAAATCTCCCTGTGGCTATTGGGTGGCAGCTACAAGCATTGAGGAAATATCAGCCCCGGGATGCACGGTGTTTTTCAACGGCTTCCTGGATCTTTATCAACTCCAGAATATTTTCCAGGTTAAGCAGGCCGACAATTTGTCCGGCATCGGTTACACAAATCATCTGGGCGGGATTTCCCTGCATCCTTTGCAGCAGTTTTCCCAGAGGCTCATTGATATCGGCACTGAGAATGTTTTGTAGTGGCAATTCGGAGATGCGAGCATGTTCGCCCTTTGCCTGCAGCCCCCTTATCAGATCACTGTAGTGGAGCACCTTATCGAGGTTATTCCGGTATCCAACCGGAAAATCTTTCTGGCTACCGGCGAGTGTTAACTCGACAGCCTTTGCCAGCTTGTCATCTGGAGACAGGGTATGAAACTCCCTGAGCATGGCGTGCCGAACGCTGGCATGTCCGAGAATTGATTTAAGTTGTTCTGCAGTGCTTTCCATGGATGCGCCAAACCAGATAAAGATTGCAATAAACATCAGAAATGGGTTGTACATCGCACCCAACAGGCCCATACCAACAGCGATAGTTTGGCCAATGCGAACGGCTTGTCGTGTAGCCTGGGCATGGCCCATCCGCATCGCCAGAGCTGCACGTAAAACGCGGCCTCCATCCATCGGAAAAGCCGGCAGCAGATTGAAACCGCCTATGAAAATATTCACCATCATCAGACGGTGCAGAAAGGTCCCGGGCGTCAAGCCAGTTTCCTCAGCTGCAATCTGGAACCCGCTAAAATCCAGATAGAGATAGAGAATGAAAGCAAGGACGAAATTTACGACGGGTCCTGCGATGGCTACATTGATCTCCTGGCGGGGATCCTCGGGCATGTTTTCCAGTAAGGCGACACCACCAATGGGTAGCAGGGTAATACTTCGGGTTCGAATTCCATAGCGGCGGGCCGTGAGAGAATGACCATATTCGTGGAGAACCACACAGCCAAATATCGCCAGGATAAATCCAACCCCTGAAACTACGGCGGCCATGGTGCCATGCTGGTTCCAGTAACTGATTCCTATAAAATAGATGAGCAATAAAAAGGTGACATGGATATAGATATCAATATCGGCAATTCGGGCTATTTTCCATGACCATCTCATACTTCAACTATACGCTAGTAGCCGCTATACACCTTAATGATTGTGCTCACCTTTTTGTCCTTTGGATAACAAGGCTGGAAATTTATGAGTTGCAAACATTGAATGACAACCCATACATGACTCATTCATCTCGGAAAAATAAAAGTTGATCAACTCAGGTTTTTCATTTTTAGCAGCGTGCTCAAGCATGCCTGCCAGGTAATGGAATCTTTGATCTTTTTCAATAAATACAGGTGGCAAGACTGCATGCAATTCGCTTGCCTGTTTTTCAGTGAGCTTGTGTTTCAGTATATAACTTCTTTTCATTTTTCCCGCAGTGGTTTCTATTTCACGCCAGTTTCCAGATATGAATGCCGGGATTATCGATATCATGCCACTCTGTAAGGCCATCATCTCCTTCGACAGCAGGTCTCGCAAGCCAGGAGACAGCGCCTCTACACCCATACCGTGCTCATTACCATCGTGGCTATTTCTTTCCTCCCCATGGCTCAATGACGGCACCAGAAGCGTTAAGAGTGCAATGCATATAATGCTTTTCATAGTTTTTCCCGGCTCGATTTAGTCAATGCATATTGCCTGGAGTTGGGTAGTCATTTGTCCTGCCTTGAAATTGGATCACGATCAAGTATCCATAAGCCAGACGCAAGTGTGCCCCGTGATCAAATTGGGATGCGGGAAATTCACAAGATTCAAAGCTCTGTTTGAATTATTGATCGCATTCTGGATGTGGCATCGCCCTGCTCTCTAGAGTAGACCTTCTCCAGGAAGGCACTGAGGACAGACCACCGTTTCTTGAATGCGAGAAGCCGCAGTATGCCCTGTTTTCAGAAACTGGTTGGCGCGCCCGGAGAGATTCGAACTCCCGACCAACTGGTTCGAAGCCAGTTACTCTATCCAGCTGAGCTACGGGCGCGTGGAAGATGAATTATATAGACTCTCGGACCTGGTGTACCACTCCGATATAGATATAAAAAGGCCCCGCGCTGTTGGTCGAATAAATTCGACCCTACAGGGGATTTGCTATTAAAGCCTGGCGATGTCATGGAATAGGTTGCCGTGTATTACATCACCCCGCCGATGGACAAAAAAATCTACAATGAGTACAAATAGAGCAAGTATTCTGGATGTTCAGGCAAAATATTTGAGACAATAGTCCTGCCCATCCAAACCGGGGGGCATGGACAGGGAACAAAAAAACATGCTGAAAATCCGCAACGCCCGCGTCATTGTCTCCTGCCCGGGCCGTAACTTTGTCACCCTTAAAATCGAGACTGAAGACGGGCTCTACGGCATTGGCGATGCCA
>JAPULM010000508.1 GCA_027294925.1 bacterium | reverse complement strand
GGGCGTGAAGAATATACGTGCGTTCTTTTTCGTTTAATTCAACGTCTGGCATGAACTTCGACCCACCATAAGGGGACCCGCCCCGCTTGGCACATACCGATGAGCAGGTTCAGGTGACCTGCTGATCCTGACAGCATGGAGGAAAGCCGCATGCGCACCTCACCACTGGCATCTCTCTGCATAGCTCTGCTGTTGGCGCTCGGGGTCCAGACCGCTCAGGGAGCCCCAGCACGACTGTCTGAGCAGATCTCGCTTACCAGTGCCATCAAAGAGACGCTGAAGACACTGCCACATGTGCAAGGACCACAGGTCTCTGACACCACGTTTGCGCACAAAGTGGTTGTGGTGACGTTCTTTGCCAGCTGGTGTCATCCGTGCCGCGAAGAATTTGCCCACTTGCAGAAGATCCATGCGCAATACCATCGCTTAGGCGTCGAAATTATTGCAGTGAATCTGTTCGAAAACTTCGATAATCTTTCCGACCAGACACGGCTGATGAAATACCTCCACCTCACGCAACCCCCCTTTACCATTGTCAAAGGGAACGAGGTGATTTCCCGGCAATTCGGCACGGTCACACGCATCCCGACGCTTTTCGTGTTTGACAAACAAGGCCGCCGGGCCTTGCAATTTGTCAACGAACCAGACGGACGGCAGCCCACGATCGATCTGGCCACACTGCGTCAAGTCATCGTCACCTTGCTCTGACCTGTGCTGCCGATCCGCGCTCAGGACAATACGAGGACTTTGAGGAGAAGGCCCACGCCTTTTCACATCGCCAACGTAGGTGACTTCCAACCTGCTTTCCGTGTCATCCCGCGCCTACCTTGGCTACCTTCTCTCCTCCAGCGGCCGCTCCTGCGGTGAGGCGTAGCCAGATAACCCCCTCTCCGAGAGAAAACCCGATGTCGCTCCCGGTACACTGACGAGCACTTGCTCTGCTTGATGCGCGGGGAAGACGAACAGCAAGCGGGCCGGTTCTTCATAGCGATTCAGAAAACCATGCGCCATCCCGGCCGGGACGAGCACCGTATGGCCGGGGCCAACCGTCGTCCTCTGGCGCTCAAGGATAGCGTCTAGTGTCCCTTCCAAAACGATGATGGCCACTTCTGTGTGCGGCTGAATACCTCTGGGAATCCGCGCATCAGGTGCAACGGTCACCTCTTCAATGTGCAGAGCTTGGCTCCCCTGTTCCGCCCCTACGAGGACGCAAACTTCCAACCCGGGAGCTGACCCTACCCTTTTGGGCACGTCTTGTTTGTTGATGATTGGCACCTCTGCTCCTTATTAGTATGGCTTGCTCTGCGGCAATGCCGAGCAGGCAATGCCCAACGGGGATAGCGGCACGATCACACTTTGCTTGTGGCGAGGCAGGAAGAACCCCACATGTCGGGGTCCTTCCTCTACGGAGTTGGTCAGCGGGTCGGTTACGTGTTTACCATGTCGTAGCTGCGCAGCAGCTTACCGGGCGTGGCATTGGTGCAGGTGCTCTCATCGAACGTGATGACCCCATTGACGATGGTATGACGTATGCCTTTGGCCTTCTGGATGAGGCGACGCTCGCCCCCGGGGAAGTCCGTGGCATACACGGGATTGTCATACAGGAATCCCAGCTTCTCCTGTTCATAGACAATGATGTCAGCCGCGAAACCTTCTCGCAACAACCCCCTGTCCGTGAACCCAGCGATCGAGGCGGGCAGACCGCTAATCTTGTAGTGGGCCTTCTCCAGGCTCATGATCTGGCGGTCTCTGATCCACTCGGCTAAGAAGTTGACAGGCCACGTGCCCAGGGTCAGATAGCGCACATGGGCGCCACCGTCTGAGACGCAGGGGTGGATGTAGGGATGATTCAGGATCTCCGCCACCGCCTGCGGGTCCGTCCCATTGGTAGGATCGGTGGAAAATTCCGTCCGCAGATCCTCGTCCAGGGCCAGGTCCAGCATGGCGTCCATCGGGTGTTTCCCCGTCGCTGCGGCCAGCTCCGCGATGGTGAGCCCTTCGTACTGGTAATTCCTCGGGTGCCGCACCTCAACGATGCGCATCTTGGCCCAGTTTGACGCCACATCGGCGGTGCCCCCGGTCCCGGTCCAGGCGCCCACGTCCTGCCGCATGCGATCGCGCACCCCGGGCGTGCGCAGTTTAGCCATGCGCTCTTCGGGGGTGCCGACAAAAGGATCGATCCAGTTCGGCATGGCATCAAAGCCGTTATACTCCGCCAGCTCAAAGACGGGAGAGGGTGGGTTTGAGGCTGTTTGGGCGAACATCCGCGCCCCTTCGGCCTGGGCCCGCTCCAGGAAGGCGAGCTGCTCCTTGTAGCGCCCCGGGGCCGCCTCGCTTTGACTCACGGCTCCCCACTGCAGGGGGCGTCCGCTTTCCAGGCACATCTGGATAAGGAAATCCTCTCGCCCTTTCCCAGGTGCATCCCCTTCGACCGGATCCATCTGCAGACCCGCACCATCAGGCATCCCACCACCGCCGAGCAGATCGGGCTCCCCGGGCGGCAGAGGGCGCTCGGCAGCGCCACGCGTCCACCCGATGCTGCCGACGCCAAACTCCGATAGCACCTGCGCCAGGGCCAGGTACTCCTCATTCGAGGCCACTTGGCTAGGGATAAAGCGACCGTCATCGGGACGGTTGAGCAGCGTCTTCATCGACGACCAGCCAAAGGCTCCCGCCTGCATCGCCTCGTGGATGATGGTCTGCATCTGGCGTATTTCACTTTCCGTCGCATGCACCCTTTCCCGCGCTTCCTCAATACCCACCACATACAGCCGTAGGGGGTTAAAAGGCACTAAGGCGCCCACATTGACGCCCAATGGGTGCTGCCCCAGACTATCCATCCAGGCCGGAAACGTTTCCCAGTCCCAACGCAAACCCTGTTCCATGGTGCTGAGCGGGATCGCCTCGATTCGGGTCAGGAGGCGCATAGCGGCCTCTCGATCTTTGGGTTTACAGGGGGCAAAGCCAAAGCCGCACTGCCCGATAGCGACAGTGGTGACCCCGTGCCAACCCGACATGGTGGCGTAGGGGTCCCAGTTCAACTGCAGATCGTAATGGTTATGTAGGTCGATAGCCCCGGGAGCGACGATACATCCCGTGGCGTCCACCTCTTTGCGCGCGGACGCCTTGATGCGGCCACCGATCATGGCGATCTTTCCATGCTGAATTGCCACATCGCCTCGGTAGGCTGGCATTCCACCAGTCCCATCCACGATCGTGCCATTGCGGATAATCAGATCATACTCGGCCATGTTTCCTTCCTCCTCACTTGAGTGTTGAGGGGTGGTCGGTGATACAAAGCATTTCGCGTCGATACGAGGGAGCCTAGCGCTATCTCCCCGGGTTGTCAAAAGCTTTGTGCAATCACGTCAGCTATTTGTCTGCCGGCGCTAGCGTGATATCGTACAATCTCGCTTTCGACGTTTCACCGCCCTTGGCTTTGGCCGCAATGGACACGGCATAGACGATGGCTGCTTCTGGATTCTCGCCTGGATAGGCTCTTTTGTAGTACTGTATCAGGTCGAATTGATCGCGTTTTACCTTTCCAGCCTCGCCATTGTTCACGACAAAATAGCGGACCGTCTTATGGAACCTGAAGCATTTTTGTTTATGCTTTCTGCGCTCGCTTTTCGGCAGGCACTCGAGAATGGCTCTGATCTCGTCTGTATCATTGCCCCAAACAAATCCGATACTTTTTGGCGGAGCAAACATCCCTCGCTTACCGAAGGCCACAAAGACCACGACCGGTCGGTCCCAAGAGTCCCAATATTTCAAGCCAGGTCCGGTAAACTGATCAACGGCCCAGGTAATCTTGAGCATGGGTCGCTCGGAGAGTTTGAAACTGTTTTCCATTGAGCGCGCCCACACGTAACCACCTTGTGAAGCCTCAATGGCAAGGTACTGGGAAGCCCCACTGCCACCAAAAAACATCTCCACCTCATCGCCCCAGACCTGTTCCCAGTTGTCTGCTTTGAGGGCGCTATTGGCCGGCGAGGTCTGGCCTTGATCAGCAGACGGATTCGGTGGAATATGCGCGAGATCCACTTGGCCTTGTTCGGCGCTGTCGCTGGAAAACCGCAACGTAAGCGCGCCGTCAGAAATCACGAGTGCTGAGGCGCTAAGACCCGCCAATAGGATGCCTGTTGCCAACACAAGACACCCAAATCCCCTGGCTCTTCGATACTTGAGAGGCAAAATTTTTTGCATCAAATAGCCCGCCGGATAGATACTCGGCCTGTATATCAGACTGGGTTTTCCTGCTGCTCCACATGCCATGCACATGTAATACCTAGTTCCATCAGGCCAATGTGAAAAACTCCCAACCAGTTCCATGGGAGTTTGGCCCTATGAGCGTGACTTGGCAAGAGCCCAAAATTACCGCGAGTTGATTTTTACCACCGCTTCTCAGGATGATAACGAGTGGCTCAAGATGATGGCTGTGCGTACCGTACGGCGCCGTCTGTTTTCGACCCTTTCTTTGCGGTACGCAGTATGTAGGTTAGGGTGTGGGCTCTAGTGTATACGGGGTCTCAAACACTTCGTTCCAACTCAGCGGTATGGGCTCGATACGCTCGCGGTTCATGTCTGCTGCGGCTTCACCATGAGCTATGACGAGGCAGTCCTGCCAAAGGCGCTCGTGAATGAAGCGATCCGTGAAGCGGGGATGCCGTTTGCGCAGGAGGGCAATGCGGCTACGCGCTGTGCCAATGGTCGCTATCCAGCTGGGGGAACGTCTTTCCGACTGCGCTTTCCACTTGATGAGGTGTTGCATGAGGCGCACCAGATAGCTTTCTAAGGCACGTTCGTCTGAACGGCTCAAGGCGTCAATCAGCTCCTCTAAGCCCTCGGTGGCACCGTCCACGTCTCCCTCCTGCAAGGTCTCACGGATGGCAACCGCCGTATAGTACTGGTCTGTTAATGCAAGCAGCTCCCAATCCACCTTGGGTTTGGTGTCCTCAGCCATCGCGC
>JAPULM010000507.1 GCA_027294925.1 bacterium | reverse complement strand
GCACGAGCACTGCCTGCGGCTCGGAAAGCATGGTATCCTGCTGATCGAGCTTCACACGTTGCAAATTCTGCCATTCTTCCCATTGTGCTAGGAATATTTTATGGGCTTCATCTAGCGGCATCGAGGCGGTTATCTGCTCCAGAGCCACCGGAATCTGCACCGAGACCCCAGACAGCAAACCGTGCAAATTCTGATGGGAAAATTGATTCGGATTCGCCTGCCACAGAAAGACAGCAGCCTGCCCTATTGCAGATTTGGGGACCTTGAGCTTCTCCAAAATACTGTACAAAGTCTCCCCCGGTTGCACTGGCCCATAGCGCCGAGGGAGCCTTTTCACCCACGCAGTCTGCGTGGAACTCATCGTTGCCTTTGCCCTGCCCGCTTTAGGTCTCTTGGACTGTGGCAGCGCCACAGGGACTACCTCAGAGCGTTTCTCCACAGGAGCGGCTGGCTTTGTTGCAACTGGAACGGCTGGCTTTGCCGCCATCGGAGGAGGCGGTGAGGGGGTAGACAACGTAATAGGATAACTCCGCACAATGGTCAGTTTCCCCGAACGCACCAACAAGACTAGGTCAAAGGACGGAACCTGGATTGGCTCGGCGGAAAAAACCCGAATTTTCTCAGGCGGCCCCATCGTCACGGCGGGTCGGAGGAGATCCACCACAGGAAGACGTAACACACCCTCCGCCTCATACTCCCGTTGATTACCGATTATCACGACAAGACTCTGGTCGCGCTCGTGTTGTTCCATCTCCAACCGCACCTCGGCGGCAAACGGGGCGCCAAGATGGCTTTGCACGACTAGGTCTCCGACAGAAAAGGCGTGTAGGTGAACAGTCAAGCTCAAGCTCGTTGCCAGCCCAACTCCAACCAGCATCTGCGCTCTTCTCATGGTGCTTCTGTGCTCCTCCACCAAGCGGTGGTTAGCCATCAGGCCATACCCCGCTTCGCTCCCGACTGTGTACAAGGCTCACAGAAAGTATGGCACACGCACCCGCGATCCCGCGATAAATCTTCTTGACTAAGTCACCTCACACACTTCTCCCTCACCTTGAACCCGATGCTCAGTACTGCGTCCCGCAGCGAATAAGGGGTCGAAAGCAGACGGCATCGTACGATGAGCAGAACTTTCCATCCCTTTTTTATGGGGTGGTGTACTCAGGCTCGCTATGACGAATACGGATTATTGGCGAAAGATATGGATGATACACACGCCGCCGGCTCCCACCATGTGCGCCAGGGCAACATTGACGTCGTGTGGGATCTGCCGTGGTCCCGCGGTACGACGCATTTGCCAAAGAATTTCGGCGACGTGTCCGAGGCCGGTCGGCCCCAGAGGATGTCCCATGGAGATCAAGCCACCGCTACTGTTCACCGGGATGCGACCATTAATCGCCGTACTGCCATCCTCAAGGAGCCTCGCTCCCTCCCCTTGTGGCGCCAGCCCCAGAGCCTCGTAATAGACCAGCTCCTCAATTGTAAAGGCATCGTGGAGCTCGATGAGTTGAAAATCTTTCGGTCCATACCCAGAGCGCTCGTAGGCAATGCGGGCTGTGAGCTCCGTCAAGTGCGCTGGGAAAAGGGTCGCATCAGCCTCCGTACTCGGGGTGCTGTGCAACACCGACGTGACAATGGTGGGACATGGCTGCGTGGTCAAACGCCTGGCCACGTCTCCACTACACAGAATTACCGCTGCAGCGCCTTCATCCCACGGGCAACAATGCAACACCGTAAATGGATCGGCTACCATGCGCGCCTGATGGACCTCTTCCAGGGTCACGGCCTTTTGGAAATGCGCATACGGATTCAAGCTGGCATTGTAGTGACTCTTCACCGATACTTGAGCCAACTGGTCTGGCGTGACGCCATAGGTCGTCATGTAATGCTGTGCCATGTCAGCAAAACTCTGGAGCGGGAGTTTACTCCTCCTACCCTTTTTCCCATCCGCGTCCTCCTGGAGGAAACGCTCAGGCTGTTGCACCAGTTTGTCTACCCCCAGGGCCAGCACCACCTCATGTTCCCCTGCGGCGATGGACAGATACGCCTCGCGCAAGGCAGACGAGCCGCTCGCAGAGGCATTTTCGATATTGGTGATGGCGAGCCCTGTCGAGCCCATGCGTAAACAGACATTATGCCCAGCAGACATGCCCAGTCGTACCGTACCACAATAGACCGCCTCGATCTCCTGCCAACTGCAGCCGGCGTCGCGCAATGCCTCTTGTATCGCTTGCAGGCCGAGATCGATATAGCTCCGCTCCGGAAAAACCCCATAGCGATGCAACCCGGCCCCGATCATCACCACCTCACGCATATTCTCCTCTCCTCCGATCAGGAGGACAATCCTCGCTCCTTCTTTTCACAGGGCAATGAGATCACCCGTGTTAACGATGTGCATCCCGACCTGGGCCATTTCTCTGAGCGTCTCATCCGCCAGCCGTGCGTAATCGAGCTCAGGCGGTAGCGGCACCAGCGATGGCGGTGGTACCGGACTCATGGCATCCTGGAGAATCCACACCCTGTCCATGAGCTCTGGCTCCGTGGCCTCGATACGATCGCGGATATCGTAGAGCGTCGCCCTGACACAGTGCGACTTGGCTTGGCCGAACACATAGACCCGATCGTATTCCATCAACGACTTAAAGAGGGCATCGTTGAATCCCCCCACGAGCTGCCCGCCGAGTTCCTGCACTTCAGGAGACAGCACCGAAAAATGCTCCGTGAGCGCGTGTGAGCCCTTCATGACGAAGACCGTCTGTTGTTGCCTGACCATGCAGTGGAAGAGGGAGGCTTCCATCAATGCCGGTACCAGGGTGTGACTGATACCGCCAAGCAAGACGTGATACGGCCAAATAGTCAATATATACTTGCTGTTTGTCTCGAGTTTTTGACAGTACTCGAGGCACTCGTGGCGATAGGCTACGGGCGTCCAGGTGCCGTTTTTCACCTCTCTATAGGTAATCGGAGTAAATGGCGGTGGATGCTGTCCGTCACGATCGACCCACCAGGCGGGGTGGAAGATCTGAAAGACGCTGTGCGTGTCTAGAGTGAAGTATAGGTCTGTCAACTTGTCGAGGTTGCTGTAAAGCCAGGCCAACGTGCGTTGCATATCCTCAACGGCACCGGGCACAAAGAGACTGGCGCCAGGCGTACAGAAACCGACCTGACAGTCAATACCAAAGGCAGCGATTTTGTACGTATCCTGTTCGGCAGGCGCAATGCTGTATTGATGTCGATAGCGCGTAGCCTCCTCTTCCACCAGAGCCGTGCGCTCTAGATAGAGATCGCTGACGGAGTTTGGCTCAAAGAAGTCAGGCATAGGCAACGCCATGATCACATCTCCTTTCACACCGGGATATATTTTCCGACGATCGCTCACTCCGGCATATGTTCAATGTGAGCTATCGGGTCAAACCCAATAATGTCTTTTCTTCGCTCCCCAATGAGCATAACATATCCAGACATCGTACCACAGCGTAAGACCCTTCGTGCCTTGACCCTGCGGTGTACATGAGAACGTTTCTGGGTGCCGACCGCATTTTGCCCCCCTGCAATGCCGATGCTGGTTGTCCGAGTTGCCCCACGATCTGGGCTTTGCGATAATGCCCTATCATCAGATGCGAGGCGAGGAATGCGCCTGTCTCACAACGGAGAGGATTTACCACCATGAAATTGGGCTTGGCATATGAAATGCAACGGCCGATGCTTGACGATCATGCAGTGATCGAAGAGACTCTCGAACAATGTGTTTTTGCCGATGAAATGGGTTTTGACTACCTCTGGTTTGTCGAACACCATTTCCTTACCGGATTTTCGATGTCTCCCAGTCCAGAGGTAATTTTTGGTGCTCTGAGCCAGTTGACCAAACGCATCCGGCTTGGCTTTGGCGTGGTCGTCCTGCCCTACCACAATCCAATCCGGGTAGCAGAGCGGGTGGCCATGGTCGACCACCTCTCACAGGGCCGGGTTGATTTTGGCACCGGCCGCTCAGCCCCGTACGAACAAACCGGCATGGGCATCGACCCACGCGACACGCGGGACATGTGGGAGGAATCACTCTCCATGATCCCCAAGGTGTGGGAACCGGGCCTGTTTTCATGGGAAGGCCGTTTTTGGAATGTGCCACCGCGGGAAGTGCGGCCGAAGCCCTACCAGCAACCACACCCACCCATCTGGGTCGCCGCCTTACAACACTCCACGTATAAGTTAGCGGCGGAGAAGGGTATTGGTGTCATGGCCCTGAGCGTCGTGGCTCCCGCCACGCTCGTATCCCACATCAAGGAATATAAAGAAAACGTCCGCAAGGCAAAACCGGTGGGAAAGACCATCAACGACCAGTGGTTGAGCGCTACCATGGCCTACTGCGACACGGATAACAAGGCGGGTCGCGAACTGGCAGCGCAGTCGTTGAAAACTTTTTTTGGCCCTGACCGCCCTTACTTGAAGGACCAGGTCGACGTTTACGAGAAACTTATTGAATCGTGGGGCGGTGTACCTGAGCACTTAGAGGCGAACTTTGCGCGTTATATTGAGGAAGAAGGAGACGAGGACACCGACGCCGGCGTCGATCTCTCAGGCGGCTCAGCACAAATTGCCCATGCGGTGTGGAATCAATTCGACGCTGATACGCTGGCCGAGCGTGGCGTGACGGTTGCTGGTGATCCGGAGAGTTGTCTCCAGGCCATCAGATTGCACGAAGCCGCTGGTGTCGACCAGCTCCAGTTTCTCATGGCGACTGAAACCATTTCGCACGACAAGGTCATGTCCTCTATCGAACTGTTTGGGAAATACATCATCCCTGAGTTGAAAAAGAAAGACTGAGGACTGAGCGCCGGCAGCACACCTCAGTCCTCTCTTGCTACCAACTACTCACTGCCCCTGGTTTCCCCTACTGGCGAAACTGGGGGATAACTTCGGTACCGAGCAAGCGGATAGTTTGGAGCGCCTTGTCCTGGCCGTGTACAGCACAACGAAAGAGGACATGCGTAATGCCCAGACGCTGCATATTGTCGAGATAGCGTATACATTCCTCTGGTCCGCCTACTATCAGCGACTCTTCCATTTCCCGTTGCCCATAGCCCCGATATCCCTTCTCAAACAGATGTTGCGCTTCACGGTGCGCCACCTCAGCCGTGGATGCCAGGTGGATATCACGACGCAGTATGATGTCGGAAACATGCGACGTGCGACCACACTCCTGCAAGGCTTGGCGGTAGAGCTGGAGTTTTTCTTCCACCAACCCCGGAGGCCAGCCTGGACTAATAACCCAGGCATCGGCCAATTGCGCCGTGCGTCGTATAGCCGGATCGGCACTAGAGCCGATCCACATGGGCAAAGGCTGCTGCAAGGGCTTCGGATTGATCGATACCCCCTCAAAGGCATAATGCTTCCCGCGATACGACACGTCATCCTCGGTGCACAGTCGACGCACAATCTCAAAGGTCTCAACAAAACGTGAGACGCGCACACGCTGAGGGGTTTGGAACGCCTCGTGCGCCTCTGGCTGGTGTCCGAGGCAACAGATCATCGTTGTCCAGCCGCTGCTCATGACATCCAGGACTGCGATTTGCTCGGCCAGCAGAATGGGGTGATAAAAAGGCAACAGGAAGAGCGGAATCAATTGCATAGTGCCGGCATGTGCCGACATGCGAGACATAGTTGGGAGGACTTGGAAGTAATGGTCGCGGGTAACATGATGATCCCCGAGTGATAGGGAGTCAAACCCCAATGCTGCCATGGACTCCACCCGCTCGATTAAATTGTCCATCAACTCTTTACTGCTATCATGGCGCGAATAGCCACTGGTCAACGACATGCCAATACGCATAATTCGGCACCTTTCAAACGGAACCGCAGAGACCAAAGATAAGAAGGAAAATCCGTGTCGCTTGACGTGTAGGAATTAGGAAAGCCAGCGTTTGCGCCGCCGATAGTGCTTCACATCGCGGTAGCTTTTGCGCCCACCGCCCTCCGAAAGCCCCAGGTAGAATTCTTTGATATCCTCATTGTTACGGAGGATTTCAGCCTTCTCATCGAGGACGATACGGCCATTTTCCATGATATAGCCGTGTTGGGCAATCGTGAGGGCCATAACAGCATTCTGCTCCACCAGCAGTACTGTCATACCTTCGTCTCGGTTCAGCCGCTGGACGATTTCGAAGATCTCCTCCACCAGCATGGGCGCCAGCCCA
>JAPULM010000506.1 GCA_027294925.1 bacterium | reverse complement strand
TTGGGCCTGCACTAGACCGCATACACATAACTGGCTGTTTCTGAGAGGCGGGTTTCAAACCCGCCCTTTTCTTGTTCTGTCGGCAGTTTGCGTAGCGTAAGCGTCGATCATCACCTTATACAAATGAACCTCTCTGTCATCCGCCCCTCTTGAGCCGCCATTTATCCCCCTATATTTCTATCCTCAGGGTAGAAAATCACGACCAGACTTTCCTAAACCATTTACGACGGAGCCGGAACCGCCCGTTTGTGCGCAGCTAGAGCTACTTCCTTACAGGGGACCTGGATGATGATTCACGGGACACGCCGGGTCTTTCTGGTAGAGAACCTGCATTGGTGGGTATTGTTGAGTTTTGGCGTTGCCCAGCCGTTATTCGATCTGCTGTCCTGGTCGCCAGAGTTTTTTGTTGCCCGTCTGTCTCAGCCCAAAGATATTCTCGCCTTGGTGGTGGGCCTCAGTATACTAGTGCCGGGTATCTTTGTTCTGGTTTTGTGGAGCATCTCCCAGCTGAGTTGGTCTGCGTATGTCGTCTGTCAGCGTGTTCTGGTCGGTGGATTCAGTGCGACTCTCGTCCTCCTCGCCTGTCAGCAGGTGACGAGCCTTCCGGGCGGTGTCCTAGTCATAGGGGCGGCAATGATCGGGAGCGGTGCGGCGTACGGATATCATCGATTTTCGCCTGTGCGTCTCTTCTTGACGTTTCTCTCTCCCGCAGTCGTCGTATTCCCGGTCTTATTCCTGTTTTTTTCGCCAGTGTCCAAGCTGATAATTATGAAGCCGGAAGTGGTCCTGTCACCGCCGAAGATTTCGGCAGCGTTTCCGATTGTGCTGGTGGTGTTTGATGAGTTTCCACTAGTCGCGTTAATGGACGAGACCGAGCAGATTGATGCCGTGCGGTATCCGCATTTTGCCGCCTTTGCGAAAGAGGCGACATGGTTTCGTAATGCCACGACCGTCAGTGACGATACCTTAGTGTCTCTTCCTAACATTCTGACGGGCAGATATCCTGATCGAGCACTGCTTCCGGCAGTCGCTGACCATCCTTATAATTTGTTTACCCTCTTAGGCAGCGCATATGAAATGCAGGTGCATGAGGCCAGGACGCAGCTCTGCCCGGAGCGTCTGTGTGGTTTCGCCTTGGTTGCATTCGGCACTCGGATGCGGTCCCTCCTAAAGGACGTTCTCGTTGTTTATCTGCATCTCCTTCTTCCCCAGGAATGGCGGGCCTGGCTCCCTTCGATTTCAACAGATTGGCTCAATTTTGAGAGGACGCCGGCCCGGGTTGAAAACGATACGAGAAAAATACATCGCCCTAAATCGGCCTTCCACCAGCTTGATAGGACAAAGCCGATCCAACGGCCCAATGAAGTCTTCCGGTTTATCGAAGCCATCGATTCCACTGACGAGCCTGCCTTTTATTTCTTGCATACCCTTTTGCCCCATACTCCTTATATGTGGCTCCCGTCGGGGAAGCGCTACCCTGCGTCTGGAAACCCGCCTGGACTCATTTCGGAGAAATGGCCGTCTGACGAATGGGCAGTTATCCAAGCCTATCAACGTGTCCTCTTGCAGATCGCCTACGTCGATACCCTGCTGGGAGCCCTCCTCGATCGTTTGAAACAGCATGGCTTGTATGAGCAGGCGCTTATTATCATTACCTCGGATCACGGTGCCAGTTTTCGGCCAAATGACTCTCGCCGGCTCCTGACTGACACGAATAGCGGGGATATTCTTGCGATCCCCCTTTTTATTAAAAGCCCGTATCAGTCTGAAGGGCGTGTGAGTGAGCGGAATGTAGAAACGATTGATATTGTCCCGACTATAGCCGACGTACTGGATATCACCGTTCCGTGGCCCATAGATGGTGGCTCAGTGTTTGATACGACTCGTCCGGAACGGCCGCATAAGACGTTCTTTCCGCGTACAGACGCCCAGCGCTCCTTTCCCGCCTCATTAGACGCCTGGCGTACTCCCCTCATACGACAGTTGGCCCTCTTCGGCTCGGGCAAGACCAGACCTGGTTGGGTATTCCCAGCTGGGCCATTGACGCATCTCATCGGACAGCCCACCACGCAGGTGCCTATTCGGAATGTGGAGAACGTCGCAATACGAATGGATCCCCTGTCTCCACACTTCGACGCGCTGGCCCCTGTCGTTCCTGCCTACGTGACAGGCCAATTGCGGTCTGGACGAGAAGTCGGCACTCCTCACCCTCTTGCCGTAGTGATCAACGGCACCATTCAGGCAGTTACGCAGCCGTGGACATTTCCCCTGCTGGGACAACATGGCCGGTGGGGCGCTCTCGTTGATGAGACTTCTTTCCATAGCGGAGCAAATGAAGTTGAAGTTTTCCTCGTAACGACTGAAGGGCGTACGACCACATGGCTCCGGCCGGTCGGTGCCTTTCAGAACCTCCCACCATATGACCCAGGAAGTGGCGAGGTGCTTCTTTCTCCGCAGGGATAAAAAGTGTGAGTGGACCCTTACTATCTCAGAGGGTGGGTGGATCGGGCGATGTTTAGAGACAATCAGCTGACACTGGTCGGCTGGGCCGTAGATGTCAATGATGCACACTCACTAGCACTGTCCAGCGAGTTTCCAAACACCCTCTAAAAAAGGAGCAGGATATGTCTCTGGAGAATAAGGTAGTCGTCGTTCTGGGCGGGAGCACCGGCATCGGCCTAGCCACGGCAAAGGCCGCATATGCTGAAGGCGTACGGGTCAACATTACCGGACGGTCAGAACAGAAGCTGCAAGCCGCACAAGTCGAATTGGGCGCTGCCGTTTCCACCACAGTGCTGGATGTTACTGATGAAGCGAACACGCGTGCTTTTTTTGAAAATCTGGGCCATGTGGACCATCTCTTTATTACGGCAGGGGCTGCGATCGGTGACCACCACCTCCAACCGTCGAGTGAGGAACTACGCCCTTCAATGGAGACACGTTTCTGGGGCGCGCTATACGCTGCGAAATATAGTGCTGCAAAGATAGCCACGGGCGGATCAATTACGTTCATGTCTGGAACAGCCGCACGGAGGCCCTTGGCCGGGGCTGCGGTTGCGACTGCCTCGACTGGAGCTGTTGAAGCCTTTGCTCGCGCATTGGCGCTCGACTTGGCTCCCATTCGCGTGAACGTCATTCGCCCGGGTTGGGTTGATACCCCGTTTCTTGACGATGTGCTCGGAGCCCAGCGCGAGGAGATCCTTGCCGCAGCCGCCAAGACACTGCCGGTCAAACGCATAGGCCGGCCCGACGAGATCGCCGATGCCGTCCTCTTTCTGATGAAAAACGAATATGTGACGGGTATTACGCTGACTGTGGATGGCGGGGGATTACTTGTGTAGAGACTCCATCTCTGTATGAACTGACCGCAGGATGAAAGGAGGATGAGAGCATGAGCGACCAGCACGACGAAGCTCACCAACACGCTGCCGATGGGGCTTTTCCGCCGCGCCTGCTGACTCCTGCCCAGAACCGGGAACGGGAGATCCGGGTCAAGGCAATTGAGGCATTGTTAGTCGAAAGAGAGCTGGTTTCCGACGAATTGCTCGATTCCGTGCTGGACTCGTACGAGAACGATATCGGTCCGCTGAATGGCTGCCGAGTCGTTGCGCGCGCGTGGGTCGACCCGGCCTATAAAGAACGCCTCCTGGACAATGGCACTGCCGCCATGGCAGAGCTTGGTTTTGGCGGCTTGCAAGGCGAACACCTTGTTGTTGTAGAGAATACCCCAGAGACGCACAATGTCATCGTGTGCGCCTTGTGTTCGTGTTACCCCTGGCCTGTCCTGGGCCTGCCGCCATTTTGGTATAAGAGCCGATCGTACCGATCGAGAGTGGCGGGCAAGCCGCGCGAGGTGCTCCACGAGTTTGGTCTCGATCTCGATGAAGAAGTGCAGATTCAGGTCTGGAATAGCAACTTCCAGACCCGCTATATGGTTCTGCCTGAACGACCGCTGGGTTCGGAACAGCTGACAGAAGAGGAACTCGCAGCCATAGTCACGCGGGACGCCATGATCGGCG
>JAPULM010000505.1 GCA_027294925.1 bacterium | reverse complement strand
CCCCGCTTTATATCCGTTGATGCAAACGTCGCAGGGTGAGTGGGTGCCTGACATGAATGGCCGAGTGGTGTTGAAGCGGTCTGTCGCCGATCTCGAAAATGCGGCGTTTCCGACGGACTACATCGTGCCGTTTACCGGTCAGGTGCATGATCGGGTTTCTCTGGAAGTATTGCGCGGCTGCACACAGGGCTGCCGCTTCTGCCAGGCCGGCATGCTCTACCGACCGGTACGCGAACGCAGTCTTAACAAACTTGCCGAACTGACCAAGGAAACCATTGCCAAAACCGGCTACGAAGAAATCGCCCTGTCATCATTGAGCACTTGCGATTACAGTCAGGTCCGTGGTTTGGTGGACCAGGCTGTTAGCCTGGGCATGGCAGACAATGTGGCCATCTCCCTGCCATCGTTGCGTTTGGATTCATTTTCGGTCGACCTGTCCGATATGCTCGCCAGTATTCGCAAAACGGGCCTTACCTTTGCGCCGGAGGCTGCCTCGCCGCGGTTGCGAGCCGTGATTGACAAATGGATCCCGGACGAGGAACTCATCGAGGTGACCGGAGACGTATTTGCTCGGGGCTGGAATGTGGTAAAGCTCTACTTCATGATTGGTCTACCCACTGAACAGGACGATGATGTCCTGGCCATTAGCAGTCTCGCCAAACGCGTTTTGCAGAACGGCCGCCGTTTTAACAGCCAGGCGCGGGTCAATCTGGGTGTCTCCACCTTTGTGCCGAAACCGTTTACACCCTTCCAGTGGGATGCGCAGATCTCGATCGAGGAAACGTTGCATAAACACAACTTGCTGCGTCAGAACATGCGACAATTTGGTTTAAAATTCGGCCGCCACGATGCGTATATGAGCTACTTAGAAGGTGTTTTTGCGCGTGGTGACCGACAGGTCGGACGCTTGTTGGAAGAAGCCGTCAAGCTAGGTTGTAAGTTTGATGGCTGGAATGAGCATTTTAATTTCGCCAAATGGCAGGACGCCGCTGAGCGCAGCGGCGTCGATATGGACGCCTATGTGCGTCAACGCGACATCAAGGAACATTTGCCTTGGGATCACATCGATTGCATGGTGGATAAGCAATATTTTGTGGATGAGTTCTGGCGTTCTCGAATGGGTTTATTGGCGGAAGACTGCCGCCAAGTAAAGTGCCATCAATGTGGTGTCATTGATGACGATAAGCAAGGCTGCCTGACGATGCTGCGGACGAGTCGGGAAGGCAGTAAAAAGGAAGAAAGCTGGCAGCGTGCCTCGCATGCCGAGCGGCCACAGAGACTGCCGCAACAGAAGATCCGCTTCCGTTTTAGCATCAAAGGGCCGCTGCGCTTCCTGTCGCATTTGGAAACGGTGCGCGTGTTTACACGCGCCTTGCGCCGCGCCCAATTGCCGGTACAATACTCACAGGGCTTTCATCCGCAGCCGCAACTTTCCTTTGCTACCGCCTTACCGGTAGGCGTAGAGAGTAGCGGCGAATACGCCGATGTGGTGCTCTACGAACAGGTGGCGCCCGAGCAGTTGCTAGAGCGCCTGAACGCGGTGTTGACGGCACACATCCGGCTTCTGGATGCTCGTAGCGTGCCATTAAAGGCGCCATCTTTAATGGCAGAGCCGCTCGCAGCGCACTATTATGTCGACCTACTACGAGAGACGCTGCCCACCAACGGCTCGTCTTTAAGTGAACGGATACAGCGTTTGATGGCACGCGACGACATCCCTGTGCAACGTTGGCATAAAAAAGGACCGCGCCAGGTCGATATTCGACCCGGTATTATTGAGCTTGAGGCCCTGCCATCGGTTACCAAGACCATCACCATGTCGATGCGCCTGCATGAGTCCACCACGGCAAAAGCCAAACCCCAGGAAGTGATCCAGGCATTACTAGAGCTCGATGAGGATCGATTACGTTGTTTACGGGTCTATAAACACGAGACGTTTGTGCGTACAACGACACAGCTGATACCCCTGATGCATTATCAGCCGCAACCGTCTCAACGCCAAAAGGTGTATGTATGACAAACATCATGACGGTTGAAGATAAACTGGAAAAATTGCTGGAACTTCTCCGTTCTCTGCAAAGCGTCATCGTCGCGTTTTCAGGTGGGGTTGACAGCTCCCTGCTGGCGCAAGCCGCTTATATGGCGCTTGGGGATCAGGCCTTGGCGGTTACGGCCGTGTCGCCATCACTGCCGCAAGCTGAGCTGCATGAAGCGATCGATGTGGCCAAGCGCATTGGCATTTCGCATCAGTTGATTCATACCGACGAAATGGACAACCCCAACTATATCGCCAATCCAACCAATCGTTGTTATTTCTGTAAATCAGAGTTATTTGTCAAGCTCAATCCGTTGGCTGAAGAGCTCGGCTATCGGCATGTTGTGTATGGTGCGATGATGGACGACCGTGGCGATCATCGCCCGGGCGCCCAGGCCGCACAAGAATATCAGGTGCGGGCGCCGTTAGACGAAGCGGATCTCAGTAAGGACGAAATTCGAGAATTGTCCAAGCGCTGGAAACTACCCACCTGGAACAAGCCGTCTTTTGCGTGCCTATCGTCACGGTTTCCGTACGGTCAGCTGATCACGATTGAGAAGCTGAGCACGGTGGAGCAAGGCGAACAGTTTTTGCGTGAGCAGGGGTTACGGGTATTCCGCCTCCGTCATCATGACAAAATTGCTCGCATCGAAGTCATGCCAGAGGATATCCCCCGCCTGGCCCAGGAGCCATTACGTAGCGAATTGGTGGCAAAATTCAAATCCCTGGGCTATGCCTATGTCACACTGGATTTAGCTGGTTTTCGTTCCGGCAGTATGAATGTTGATCTTCAGATGTGACGTATGGAGCGTAAGGGCACGCCGTATAGCAAGGTGTTTCGCAAGG
>JAPULM010000504.1 GCA_027294925.1 bacterium | reverse complement strand
GGCAAGCCGGCCGCGCGCAGCAAACGAGCGGTTTCATTGACAGTTTCACTGTCGTAATTGGAACCTCGCGTCGAACCTCGTAAAATGATATGGCAGCTTTCATTGCCTGTGGTCGACATAATCCCCGCAATGCCCTGTTTGGTAACGCCGAGAAAATGGTGCGGATGACGGGCCGCGCCAACGCCATCAATGGCAATTTGAACGCTTCCCCCGGTGCCATTTTTGAAACCCACCGGCATCGACAAACCTGACGCCAACTCACGATGCACCTGGCTTTCGGTGGTGCGGGCACCAATGGCTCCCCATGACGTCAGATCTGCTGTAAATTGTGGCGAAATCGTATCCAGAAATTCCGATCCGATCGGCATGCCCATATTTGCCAGATCGAGAAGTAAACGACGCGCCAGGCGCAAGCCGGTATTAATATTGAAGCTGCCGTCGAGGTCCGGATCGTTAATCAGACCCTTCCAACCCACGGTCGTACGCGGTTTCTCGAAATAAACCCGCATGACGATGCAGAGGGCACCGTGCAGACGCTCGGCCTGCTCTTTCAGCCGACCGGCATAGTCAAGCGCGGCCTTAGGATCATGAATAGAACAGGGTCCGACAATAACCAACAGGCGATCATCACGGCCAGCAATGATATCCGCAATTTGCTGACGCGTCGTACTGACGGTTTGCATCGCCTCTTTGGTAATGGGCAGCTCCTCGTTGACAAGAATACCGGCCGGCAGCAACGGCCGAACGCCCTCAATTCTGACGTCATCCGTGGTCGGGTACATAAGTGAATCTCCATTAAAAAACCACACGCCGACGGTGGTATCATCATGGGCAAGTGGGCTATCGGATACCTAGACAACGCTCAGAGCACTGCACGGCGCACACACTTTCAACACTCACCCGTATGGAAAGCAGAATGGCCGTATACTAGCACACTTTAATTTCTATTTCATATCCCATTTTACCACCCCACACCTATTGCCAGAGAAGCGGGATGTCTTAATGTTGAGGTAAGCATGTACGGCAGATGCGTTGCCTGGCGTCTGCTAGGGTTGGCTCTGGGTAATAGGCAGCTCTGCTTGTCCCTGGAGCATGTAGCAGGTACACTGTGCGTTGTCTTGGTAAATCTCCAGAGGCTAAATAGGATGCATGAGGAGTGACTTGTGTCTTCGAGTATACCCACCGAAGCTGATAATCGCCTCGCCTCGGACCGAGTGGATACGATTCGTTTGAACGTGAATGAGGCGGAGGAGCATAAAGACGGCATGACGACACCGCAAGATCCATTGACACGACGTATTCGAGACAAAGAGGCCGAGATGGCGGCCTTGCAGCAAGAACTCCATCAGCTTTATCAAGATGCGGGCCAGGAGCAAGCGCCACCGCTTGCCGGTCTTAAGATCGTCGATTTGAGTTGGGCCGTATTTGGTCCGTTATCGACGCAAATTCTTTCCGACATGGGGGCCGAGGTTATTAAGGTCGAGCGCCTGACGGGGGATTTAGCGCGTGGCAGCCAGAGTTTTATCGCGATCAACCGCAACAAGCATAGTATTGCCATAAATTTGCAAACCCCCGAGGGGCGTGAAATTGTCTTACAGCTAGCGGCAACAGCCGATATTCTGGTGCAGAATTTTCGTCCCGGCGTCATTGAACGCCTTGGCTTAGACTACGAACAAGTACGGCAACGTAACCCGCAGATTATCTATTGTTCATTATCAGGTTATGGTGATAGTGGGCCCTACCGTACGCGAGGCGGTCAGGATCATATCATCCAGGGAATGTCCGGTATGATGAGCATCATTGGCACGGATGACGGAGAACCCATGTCGGCTGGTTTTTACGTCTGTGATGTGACCGGTGCGCATTACAACGCCATTGCCATGCTGCTTGGGTTGGTTGCGCGGCAGCGCCGCGGCATAGGGCAAAAGATCGATCTGGCCCTGCTGGATACGGCCATTGCCACGCAGGCATTTCCTGTCACCTGGGCGCTCAATTATCCCCATGACCAGCCTCGCAAGGCCGGTCATGGACACTGGACCCGTCGGCCTTTGTATGGGGTTTATCCCACCCGCGATTTACCGCTTACTTTAGTGGCCTTTGGCGATGACCGATGGGATCGGCTTAGCACCATGCCGGACCTGGAAAGTCTGGCTGACGACCCACGTTTCGCCACTGGGGAGAGCCGTCTACAACATGGTGAGGCACTTAATGCCAAAATAGCGGAGCTTCTCAAAGCACAGCCTCGGGATACGTGGTTACAACGCTTTGCAGAAGCTAAAATTCTCTCTGGGCCCGTATATACCTATGCGGATTTATTTGCCGACCCGCAGTTCCAACACAACCAGATGGTGTCCGAGTTAACCGACCCCGACGGTAAACCCGTGAAGCTGGTCAGTAATCCGATTCGAATGGCCGAGACACCTGGGAAACTGCGCACGACGCCACCGACTCTGGGTCAGCATACGGACATGGTTTTACAACATCTGGGTTATGCCGATGACGACATTCACCGACTGCGAGAGAAGCAAGTCGTCTTGTAGTCGTTGCATATCTCAACGCAAATTAGAGGGTTTTTGCCTGACCTGTAGTTCCCGAATACCCGTAGGATCAGAAAAACAATTCGCTGGGAGGACGCCACGCAGGCCGCTGACATAGACTCGGATAATGCCGAAGTCAAGTTAACCGTGATGTTCTGCTCGCCGTGGTACAGGCCTATTAAGCAGCGTGTACGGCCATCGTCACACGTTACGGTGGCCATATTGCCCAACATCTCGACTATGGCTTGTTGCTCTACTTTGGGTTTCCACACGCGCACGAAGACGATGCCCAGCGGGGTGCTATTACGATGAATTCGACGATCGCCTGGGGAGGGTCATCCTGCAGGCAAAGCCGTCTAAGCTCCGCTTGCTCAAAACATCTGCACAAGATCCCCTTGAAGGTGGCGGGGAAGGCCTTGCGCGAAGCGGCCTATTGGGCGTACAGACCACCGTCGACCGTCATGGTGTGTCCGGTAACAAACGAGGCTGCGTCTGAGCATAGCCACAGTACGGCTTCGGCGACTTCTTCCGGTTTGCCGAGTCGGCCAATTGGCTCGGAGGCGGCGAGACGCGCCTCCATATCCGGACGTCGATTGAGAAAAATACGCTCAACCATTGAGGTGTGAATAATGCCTGGACAGACCGCATTGACACGAATACCCGACTTGGCATATTCCAATGCGGCGGTTTTGGTTAAACCGGCCACCCCATGTTTGCTCGCCACATACGCCGGCATCCGTTTCGCCCCTACCAGACCCGCTAACGAGGCCGTATTGACGATGGCGCCGCCGCCTTGTTGCAGCATGTGCGGGATCTCGTACTTCATGCAGAGCCAGACGCCTTTTAGGTTGACCGCCATCACCCGATCCCAGTCATCTTCAGGATAATCGGCCGTCGTTGCCAGGCTGCCCTCGATACCGGCATTATTATGGGCACAATCAATACGCCCGTATGCACGGACTGCTGCCGCCACTAACGCCTCGACAGCTGCAGCTTGAGTCACATCGGTACACACGAAGGTGGCGTCACCGCCGTTGTCTTTGATCATGCTGACGGTTTCTTGCCCACCATCTGCAACGATATCCGCTGCGACAATTTTCGCCCCCTCGCGGGCACAGGCAAATGCCGTTGCCCGCCCGATACCTGACCCGGCACCGGTAATCAGTACTACTTTTTCGTCCAGCTGCCCTGCCATCATCAATCCTCCGTGTGTAGGTTCTCTTTGCTTGGACAACTATCATAACATGACTATGAGGCTACCTTCTGCTTGACTGCTAGCGGAGCAAAGTAGCTATTGACAATCCTGCATAGATCTGTATAACCAAACGGTCCTACGCACACTCGGATGACAGCCTACAGTACGAGCAAAGCCAATGCCTGATAGACCGTTGCCGCCCTTATAACATCCGCGTGGTGGATTTGTCGCGTGTGATCGCCGGCCCGCTGTGTAAGATGACGCAGCCCTTGAGCGTCTACGCACAACAAGGGTGATTACTCAGAAGGCGTTATAGGGGTTATGATGTCTGGGTTTGCTTTGATTAAAAACGGTATACGTATGATGCTAAGGAAGCCGCACATGCTCGAGGTTGGAACAGAGGCGCCGGATTTTACCGTTACTGCCCACGACGGCTCAAGCGTACGACTATCGGATTTAAGAGGCAAAAAGGTGGTGCTATGGTTTTACCCCAAGGCGAATACTGGTGGTTGAACGACCGAAGGGAACGGGTTCCGTGACCATTACGACGCCTTTACACAACACAACGTCGAGATTCTTGGCGCCAGCTTCGATACGGTAGAGGCAAACAAATCATTCGCCGATAAATTTAGTTTTCGTTTCCGCTTACTCTGTGATACCGACTATGTTTTGGGTAAGGCGTATGGCGCCGGTGATTCCGGCTATCCCAGCCGAATCACCTACATTATTGATGAAAACGGCATCATCGCCCATACCTTTCCGCAGGTCAATACCGCCACGCATGCCAAAGATGTGTTAGCACTGCTGCAATAGCGTATCCTGTTTGAAACCAACTGGTACACAGTCGCTCGATATGTCACTGCCATAGTTGTTCGTTAAAGGTGACGCCGAATCCTGGTCGATCGTCCAGCCTGACAAAACCGTTTTGGATCATCGGCTGCCCTTCCACCCATGTTATCCACGGTCGGCCACTCTCGGCCAACGGCTCCGGATCAAGCGCGGCAATCGCGTGTAGCGCCCACACTTCCGAGCCTCGGTGCGGGCACACGTTAATACCATACTGCTCAGCCATGTGATAAATTTTGATCAATTCAGTAAGCCCGCCACACCAGCAGACATCCGGCTGTACAATGGTGTGTAGCCGACGCTGCATCCACATGTCAAATGCCGCTGCGGTATACTCGTGCTCGCCACCGGCAATAGGAATCGGGCTCTCTCGCTGCAGCCGCTCATAGCCGCCCAGGTCGTCAAGCGGCAGCGGTTCTTCCAGCCAGCTCACCTGATAGGGGGCGAATCCGCCGGCCGCCCGGATGGCCGTTTCGACATCCCATTGCATAAATGCGTCGGTCATCAGACGGATATCCGGCCCCAGCAGGTCTCGGATGTGCTTGATTTGGCGAATTGCCGCCGTTGCGTCGAGTTTGCCGACTTGTAACTTGACAGCCTGAAACCCCTCGTCTGCACCCCGCACCACGTCTTCAGATGTCCAGCCGGTTTTGTAACACGGGATGGCCCGGCCCGTTTGCCCACCGAGGATAACCGTTAGCGGCTGGCCGACACGTTTGCCGCGCAAATCCCACAAGGCCAGATCAACACCGCTGATGGCCATTAGTGCGAGCCCCTTTTGACCATACGGTAAGGTTGCCTGATACATACGCTGCCAGATGCTTTCCACCGCAGATGCGTCTTGCCCGAGTAGTAACGTTTTTAACGCCGTATGCACGACATGGATGCCTGCCTGTCCGCCACCTCCTACACCATAGCCGGTGTGGCCATCATCGGTATCGACGCGGATTAAAATTTGTCCCATCCAGGTGCGCCAATCGGGCGGCGCATCCGGGGTTTCCGGCTGCACCGCCCGTACCTCAACAATTTTCATCGTAACCCTTCTCAGTAGTGCAACCCTTGCCGGCAGTCGAGCTGCATCGCGCCGCGGCGACAATACGGTATAGCACGACTTTGGGCCGTGGCACCAATTTAATTCAACGGCCCTGACCGCGTCCGACTTCCAGCATGCGCTCGACAGCGCGCCGCGCCCGCTGTGCGATTTGCGGGTTGACGGTTACTTCAAATTGAAGATTCTGCAAGGCATGCAGGACTTTGGGCAAGCTAATTTGTTTCATGTGCGGACACAGATTGCATGGCCGAACAAAATGAATCTCGGGAAATTCCACCGCTACATTGTCGCTCATCGAACACTCAGTAATCATCACCACATGCGACGGCCGGGTTTGGTCCAGATGCCGAATCATACCGGCCGTGGAGCCGACAAAATCCGCTTCCTCCAGCACCTCCGGCGGGCATTCCGGGTGGGCCAGGATATAAACGCCGGGGCTATCCTCACGGTACATGCGCAGTTCATCACCGGTAAACCGTTCATGCACCTCGCAGCGGCCTTGCCAGGGGATAATTTCGACCTCCGTTTGTTGTGCCACATAGTGCGCGAGATATTCATCCGGTATAAAAATTACCCGATTAACCCCTAAGGACTCTACCGTTTCCACCGCATTAGCGGAGGTGCAACAGATGTCCGACTCAGCTTTGACTTCTGCGCTGGTATTGACATAGGTGACAACTGGCGCCCCGGGGTGATGCTGGCGCATGGCACGCACATCGGCAGCGGTGATCGATTCAGCCAGCGAACAGCCGGCCCCGAGATCAGGGATGAGCACGGTTTTATCGGGATTCAACAGCTTTGCGGTCTCCGCCATAAAGTGGACGCCACACAGGACAATGACATCAGCCTCCGATGCAGCGGCCTGTTGGGCGAGTGTTAAAGAATCGCCAGTAAGGTCGGCAATACCATGAAAAATTTCCGGCGTTTGGTAATTGTGCACGAGAATGGTGGCGTTGCGCTGCTGTTTGAGTTCTTGAATAGCAGCGATATACGGGGCATGTACGGCCCATTCAACTTCGGGGATCACATCTTGGAGGCGTGCGTACAACGGTGCAAGCTGGTGAGCAAGCTCAGGGCCCCAGGACGGTAATTCCGTCTGCATGGGCAAATTGGGTGACATCGTCGGCATAACATACTCCTTATACTCATATTGAGCATATTGGGGACTAAAAAAAAGCTGCAAGAACCTCGACACTTATCCTCATCATGAGCCTTCTATTATGCTACATCTGAGTATAAGAAATGTCAACCCCCCCGGCTGGTTGTGCCGGGCAAACCGACACCCGGCGTGGCGCGCTCGCGTAGCACATCGCGCCGGAAACGGAAGCGTTCAGCCGGTCGGCCTCTGGTGTTGGTGTCTTGCTGCCCGGTACCTTCGACCAGACCGCCCCGTTCAACCAAACGGCGGAAATTCTGCTTGTGCAAACGAATACCCGATAGGGCTTCAGCGACACACTGCAATTGTAACAACGTGAAGGTTGGCGGAAGTAGCTCGAACACCACCGGCCGGTATTTGATTTTGCCCCGTAGGCGCCCCAGCGCCGTGGCTAAAATACGCCGATGATCCAGCGCCATTGGACGGCCCAGATGACGGTTGTGAGCAGCTTGGGACGTCCTCGGAACCGGTCGTTCGGCTTCTTCCACCAGGCCGACTTCGTAAAGCAGTTCGTAACGCTCCAGGGTGCGTTCCGGGTCCCAGGGTGCACCGCAAAGTCCAAAGGTCACCTCGATGCGTTCCTGGCGTACGTGCGTTGCGTTGCGCATTGCTGCATCCGCGGCCCACTCGGCCAGGGCAGGCCGAATGGTCTGATCAATCAAGCGGGGACGACCGTTGCGCCAGTCCTCCCACGGAAAATAGTCATACCAATCACGCCAATGGGCGCCGCCATTACCGGTTAGATGCTGCTCGTGCACCAAGGCCAAATAGGCCACTGAAATAACCCAGGGTTCATCTTGCGCAGCACGTGGGGCACGAAAGCGATCGCCAAAAGTGTAGAGTTGTTCAACATAATCCAGCTGCAAACCCGTTTGCTGTTCGACCCAGCTGCGTAAACCGCGATCGAGTGTGCGGTGGCGCTGCGGCTCTAGAGGGCCAAAAGGCAGTGCATCCGATGGCATATCGCCGTCGATTGTCGGTGGCAAGATGGCGGGGCTGGCGAGACCATTATCGGTATGCGTAACCGTGAGCACGCGAGGCACTTCCGAGGTGACGGCGACAATCACCGCATTGAGCCCAATCACGACTGGGGGAAAACGAGACGCGTGAGGTTCCGTTAATGCCATGATGAAACTTTTCAGCGTAATGAAGTCCCCGCAGCAAACGACAGCGCATCGCAAGGGAGGGAGCACGGCACAATCACGCAGCAAGCTTCGGAAAATTGCACCCTGCAAGGGATTGAAATCTCATCAAGGGTAGCGCGTTCAGTCGGTCTATTGCAACTTATTCCCGACTATACGACGCATCTGCCGATGGTACGCACTGTCCAATCATGTTAAAAGAAGATACGGGCTTGTCATGCCTGCTGACTTGGGGCATGCTATAGGCGCCTTTCTCTTCTCGGCTGTAAAGATAAGGCATTGACATGGCTTGTCATGCATAAA
>JAPULM010000503.1 GCA_027294925.1 bacterium | reverse complement strand
CGAGTTGAAAAAACTATATGGTGCTAAATTGATTACGCCGTCCTCACTCATCGAGCTTATCCAGCCAATCGGTCTTGGTACCACCAATGCGTTGTATACAGTGTGAGTGAATGGCGGCGGTTTTAGTCCTAATTCCGTCTCAAAAAACATGCAGTCCCTTCCATCGGATAAAGAGCAATGTAACGCTTATAGATGAACCTAACATGAGTTCAGGTGGTTGATAATCTGCTTTTCTATATGTCTCAATTAATGAGTGCTGCGCAGCGCAATTTTTGTATGGCATGTCGCTAGGCAGGCAAGCACATGTTATGTCTCAGCCACCCTGGACACCCTGCGTATTGACATACAGGGCGTAGAGCGACTGCGAAGAAGCCATGAACAGACGATTACGTTTCAGACCTCCGAAACAGACGTTGGCACAGCGTTCGGGTAAAGCAATGCGGCCAATCTTTGAACCGTCCGCGGCAAACACCAAAACGCCGTCGAGCGCCTCGCTCCCCATGCCCCAACCACACCAGAGGTTGCCGTCAATATCACAGCGCATTCCGTCCGGCGTACCACCCGGCCCAGCGTCGATCAAGACACGTTTATCGGTAATTTTCCGACCATCTGGCGTGATATTATAGGCCAGAATCTTGCGGTGTGGAACGGCGCGCGACTCGACCACATAGAGAAGGGTCTCGTCGGGCGAAAAGCAAAGACCATTTGGACCAAGTACGTCATCGGCCACAACGCTCGCCTCACCTGTCTCTCCGTCAATACGGTAAATGTTCTGACCGAGCTCGGGTTCGGCCTGATGGCCTTCATAATGACCCAAAATTCCGAAAATCGGATCGGTAAACCAGATCGAGCCGTCGGATTTAACCACCACATCATTAGGTGAATTGAGCCGTTTACCCTGCCAGCCATCCATCAGAACCGTAATCGTTCCGTCGTATTCGGTACGCACAACACGGCGGCCGCCGTGCTCGCAGCTGACCAAACGGCCCTGACCGTCACGGGTGTTGCCATTGGCAAAGTCGGAGGGTTTACGAAACACACTCACGAGGCCCGTTTCTTCTTCCCATTTTAACATCCGATTGTTGGGAATGTCGCTCCACAGCAAGTAGCGCCCGTCGCCAAACCAGACCGGGCCTTCAGACCAGCGACATCCTGTATAGAGGCGTTCGACGGCAGACTGCTTCAGCCAGTATTTCTCAAATCTCTCGTCAAGCGCTTCGATCGCCGGATCCGGGTAGCGCGGATGCGGGCGCCAACCCGCCGTTGTTGCATATGAGGCGGATGAATCTGTGCTCATGCTAAGCTTCTCCAAAATCGCCTGGTTGTGGGGCTAAAGACGGTTAGAACGCTGTATAACTTGCTTATATTGGTACTATATAGATCACCTTGCGTGCAAGCAACTGCTGATTGATGTCTTATCGAATTATATTTCCGCTGCTTTGCCCATCCTCAGCTTGACATAAGGTCAAATTTAGGCAGAATACAACTCGCGCTTTGCAAGTCGCTTAGTGGTCAGTATGGGCATTTATCATTCTGGTGTTAACCACTACCTATTTGACCATCCGACACGGCAACCTCAGAGCCAATGAGCTGGCCACCGAAGAGGAGGAATTAGCCGATGGCAACCGCTTCAAACATTGCTCCGCCAGCTAATGATCTAGGGTTCTTTGAAAGATATCTTACCCTCTGGGTGGTGCTCTGCATCATCGGCGGCATCTGCCTGGGTAAACTAGCGCCGGGTCTGGCGTCTTTTCTTGACAGACTGGCCTTATATGTCAATGATGCGCCGGTAGTTTCCTTACCGATTGCCGTCTGCCTGTTTTTTATGATGTACCCCATTATGGTCAAAATTGACTTTGGGGAAGTGCTTAGGACGAGACGTAACCTGCAGCCGGTTTCGTTAACCCTTGTCATCAATTGGGCTATCAAACCCTTCACCATGTATATCATTGCTGTCTACTTTCTAGGCCATATTTTACTTGACTTCATCGGCCCAGAGGCGGTTGACTATGTCAAAATGCCCTTAGGTCTCGATCTACCGGTCGGGGCGGTTTATGGTTCAGGAAACGTGGTGCTTGTCAACGGGGTCAAGGTGCTTCAAGTCCCCCTATGGCGCAGCTATCTGGCGGGTTGCATTCTGCTTGGCATTGCTCCGTGCACGGCGATGGTGCTGGTGTGGGGCTACCTCGCCCGTGGCAATGATGGCCACACTCTGGTCATGGTTGCGATTAATTCACTGACCATGCTATTGCTCTATGGCCTGCTCGGTGGGTTTTTGCTTGGTGTAGGTAAGTTGCCAGTGCCGTGGCAGGCTCTACTGCTGTCGATTGCGGTATATGTTGCATTGCCATTGGTGGCCGGTTATGTCAGCCGCCGCTGGCTGATTCAAGTGAAAGGAAAGCAGTGGTTTCAAGAAAGCTTTTTACCGCTGCTCACACCCGTGACAATTACCGCCCTCCTTGTCACGTTGGTGTTGCTGTTTTCATTTAAGGGTGAGGTGATTGTCGCGAACCCATTAACCATTGTGTGGATAGCCATTCCACTATTTCTACAAACGGTCTTAATTTTCGCTTTAGGTTATGGTTTAGCGCGTCTGTGTCGCTTTTCTTATCAGGATGCTGCCCCTACCGCTATGATAGGCGCTTCTAATCATTTTGAAGTGGCTATTGCGACCTCTACGATGCTGTTTGGTTTATCTTCTGGCGCCGCGTTGGCAACCGTTGTCGGCGTCCTTATTGAAGTTCCGGTGATGCTCATGCTGGTGCGAATTTGCCAACGCACGCAATTCTGGTTCCGTGACGCTGCCGAGCGAAGTTAAGATAGCCGTTGTTATAGGGCCAATATGACAATAAACATAACGGGGTTTCTTCTCTAGCAATTGACTATTCGGTTGGCGCTCACTTGCTACTTGTACGTGATCTGACCTGACCAGCATCTGTGGGATACAAATCCATCACCCATCATGTTAAGGAGAATCAAATGCCTGATCTCACATCTTTAGCTGTATCGGTTGGCGCTTTGCTGAAGGAGAAACAACACACCATAGCCGTGTCAGAATCATCTTGTGGTGGTCTAATCTCAGCAGCTTTAGTGGCAATTCCCGGTGCTTCCGCCTTCTATCTCGGTGGTACGGTGATTTATACGCATGCCGGACGGCAAGGTATCCTCAATATTACCGATGCAGACATGGCCGGCATGCGGGCCAGCACCGAGCAATACGCCCTGCTAACCGCTCGTAATGTTCACGCCCGGCTTGGCTCGACCTGGGCGCTGGCTGAAACCGGCGCCAGCGGTCCATCCGGCAATCGCTACGGGGATGATGCAGGGCATGCATGCTTTGCCGTGGTGGGTCCAGTGCAACGCAGCAAGACGCTGGAAACTGGAGACAGCATCCGAGAAGCCAATATGTGGGTATTTGCAAAGGACGCTTTAGCGTTTTTGGAGTCATGTATTAAGGACAGTTAAATAAAGTGGCCCTTCAATAAAGGCACTTACCCCGCCAAACTGACGGAGCAAGTGCAGTCGCGGCACTAAGGCAGATCCAACTTCACCACTGCCGCAGCATTGGCAATAATAGTTTTGTCTGAGCCGTCATCGGATGGAATTTCGAGGCCGCCTGGCACAACGGTGACCTCTCCAGTGCCATGTGGCAAAACGGCTAAGACCTGTGCTTTGTCAACTGCATCCGGTTGTGGCACGCCAATAGTTACCTCAACCCACATGGCGTCGATATCCATCCCCAGGGCGCGGGTCACACTGAGGGAATTATGCCATAGCGCGTCACGCAGAGCGCGGACGGCGGCCTTCGTATAGTCGCCACCACGAATGTCGGTGCCCATGCCCATCTCGACGACGACACGTTTTAATGCCATCTTGGCTTTCTCCTTGATGTATTAACCACAAACATTTTCAACCCCTTTGCTCTATCCCCCAAGGTCAGTCAGCATCCCGTTCTCTCTCGTTCTTGGGGAGAGAGAATTTTGGGAAAACTGAATAGCCCTGCCCTTTTACTGAGGACGTCAGCGAAAAACAACGTTTCTTCTATTGTGGATGTGACAGGTGGTCTGCGTCAACCCACCTCTACCTTTTTCACTTTCATAGCCGGCACCGGGTAACAATCAAGACTTGTCAGCTAGGCAAGGCTATGATAGCGTGAGCATACCGCTTATCGAATAATTGAACATTAGTCCTTATCAGCTTAGGAGTGTTACTGCAATGGGGGGTCAGGATCCGTCCCAGCAACCGCGCACCCCTATGATGCGTCAATACGCCAAGGCCAAAGCCGAACACCCTGATGCGATCGTCATGTTTCGATTGGGTGATTTTTTTGAAATGTTCTATGACGATGCTAAAATCGTCTCACGTCAGTTAGAGTTGGTTTTGACCTCTAGAGAGGCCGGTAAAGGGAACCGCGTTCCTATGTGCGGTGTGCCCGTGCATACGGTTGATGCTTATACATCACGTTTACTCGACGCGGGCTATAAAGTGGCGATTTGTGACCAGGTTGAAGATGCGAAACAAGCCCGCGGGCTTGTACGGCGAAAGGTCGTTCGGGTACTCACCCCGGGCACCGTGGTGGAAGAAAGCATGTTGGAAGAATGCCGCAACAACTTTCTTGTCGCCATTTGTGAAACAGTTGATGCTTTTGGCCTAGCGGCCCTTGATGTATCGACGGGCGAGTTTAAAGCCACCACGTTGAGTGGTGATGACGCGCTTGAGACATTGCAGGCAGAACTCGCCCGCCTACAGCCTGCAGAATGTTTGCTCTCAGCGGAATTTGAGCGTAATGAACGATGGGCTGAAATTAAGACTTGTCTGCCGTTACATCGTACGTCCTGTGATGCAGCAACCTTCTGCTTTGATGCGGCAAAGAACCGTTTAGCAAAGCAGTTTGATTTAACCACGCTCGAATCCGGCCACACCCCCTTAGCTCTGCGCGCCGCCGGGGCAATCTTAGGCTATTTGCAATCCAATCATCAACCTGCATTGCTTCATATAACCCAATTGCAAAACTATCGTTCATCTGAATACATGGTGCTTGACCCTACCACGCGACGCAATTTGGAACTTGTTCAGACCCTTCGGCAAGGCGAACGGCGAGGCAGTGTATTGCATGCATTGGACAAAACGGTAACTTCGATGGGCGCCAGGCTGCTCAGAAAGTGGCTTGAGCAGCCGTTGATGACGCTAGAATTCATTAGCGAACGCCTCGATGCCGTTGAGGAACTCGTCCAGCATGCTGATGTGCGCCAGCGGCTTCGTCAGGTGCTAAACGCCATGTATGATGTTGAGCGCTTACTTGCCCGTATTGCATATGGCACTGCCAACGCCCGACAGCTTATCGCGTTACGATCCTCTTTAACGTGTCTGCCGCATCTGCGTGAGGCTTTGACAAGTGTAAAGGGGAAACGGTTAAAGCATTTGATGGATGACTGTACGGATGAAGCTGCCCTTGTCAAGCTCCTTGACGAGGCCATTGTCGACAACCCACCGTCTACCCTAAAAGATGGCGGCTTTATACGATCGGGCTTTCATGCTCACCTGGATGAACTGATCAAGACGACAGAGCACCATGAACAATGGATTGTGCGTCTGCAGTCACGCGAGCGACAACGCACAGGTATCAAATCTTTAAAAGTCAGATACAACCAGGTATTCGGCTATTACATTGAAGTTAGCAACGCCAACTTGAAGCATGTGCCGGCGCGCTATCGGCGCAAACAAACGTTGACCGGTGGGGAACGTTTTATCACCAATGATTTGAAGAAACGTGAAACGGCCATTTTACACACTTCCGAACGGCGCTCCGCCTTGGAATATGATCTCTTCGCCGAAATTCGTCTTCATATCGTTCGTGCCTCTGCAGGGTTACAACGCATTGCAGCGGCTGTGGCACAATTAGACACGCTGGCGGCACTCGCTGAGGTGGCAGTACTAAACGGATATTGTCGGCCAATCATCGTTGAAGATGGGCCTCTGGAAATTCGTCAGGGGCGTCATCCCGTGGTGGAGCAAGGCATCAACGGATTTGTTCCCAACGATCTGAGTCTTGATGAGGTGAATCAACGCTTACTCATCATCACCGGGCCGAATATGGCGGGTAAGTCAACCTA
>JAPULM010000502.1 GCA_027294925.1 bacterium | reverse complement strand
TGACAGCGGATTGGGGGTTGGGCATTTCGCCACGCCGTATCACCGTGTCAACCTCCGGGCTTGTCAAACGCCTGGAGGCTTTTGGTCGTGAAGACTTGAAGGTCAACCTGGCAATCTCGCTGAACGCGACAACGGATGCGGTACGCAGTCAGATCATGCCGATCAATAAGGCATATCCCATTGACCGCTTACTAGACGCTTGCCGGTCATTCCCGCTGGCCGCCCGGCAGCGTATCACGTTTGAATATGTCTTACTCGGGGGCGTTAATGATTCGCTAGACGACGCCAAGCGCCTGGTCACGCTTTTACAAGGTTTACGGTGTAAGGTGAATCTCTTGCCTTTTAACGAGGTGCCCGGTACGCCGTACCGTCGGCCTAGCGATGCTGCGATTGAGCGCTTTCAGGCCCACCTCCTAAATCATCACCTATCGACCTTTGTCCGGCAGAGCCGGGGTCGTGATATCTCAGCGGCTTGCGGCCAACTGCGGTCTGAAACGCAAATCAGACCAAGCAATCCCATAGTTGACAGTCCATTGGGGCTAAGCTATGATACCTCGCCTCTTCAGCCCTTTCCCGCACGGGGGGAGAATGTGGCAAAGTGACCTAAACAGAGACCAGATTGCACAGGCGATTGTTGAGGAGGAGGGCTGATGACCGTTGCGGTATACCCCGGAACTTTTGACCCTATTACCAATGGACATCTTGATCTCATCGAGCGCAGTTTGCGCATGTTTGACAAACTCATTGTAGCCATCTTTGACAATCCGATGAAAGGCCCGCTGTTTGATGTGGAAGACCGCTACCGCATGGTGGAAGAAGCCACCAAAGGCATGGGTAATATTGAAATCAATACCTTTAATACCCTACTGGTGTTTTATGCCAGACAGTGCCAGGCAAACGTTATTGTACGCGGTATTCGGGCCATTGCGGATTTTGAGTACGAATTTCAGATGACCCTGATGAATCGACGTCTGGATGAAGAGATTGAAACTGTCTTCCTGATGCCACGAGAGGAATATAGCTTTGTGGCGTCACGTCTGATTAAAGAAGTGGCCGCCTATGGCGGCAATGTCGAGCAACTCGTGCCGCCGCCAGTGGTGGCGGCGTTAAAAGAAAAATTTCAGCTGAAGTCGTAGAGGTACAGCATGCAGCTCTCCCAATTTGCCAGCCAACTCAAACCGTCAGAAACGCTTGCCGTTTCCAACAAAGCCAAAGCCCTACGCGCGCAGGGTCGCAATGTGATCGATTTTGGCCTGGGAGAGCCCGATTTTATCACCCCAGCCAATATTATCCGCGCCGCTGAACATGCAATGATGGAAGGCTTTACCAAATACACACCAACCAGTGGTGTGCCGGCCCTGCGCCAAGCGATTGTCGAAAAATTCAAACGGGAAAATGATCTGGACTACCAACCTGAGCAAATCATTGTGTCGTGCGGCGCCAAACATGTTCTACACAATCTGGCCATGGTCCTGGTCGATATAGGCGATGAAGTGATCATCCCCGCCCCCTATTGGGTGACCTATCCGGCGCAGATCGAAATGGCCGGTGGTAAACCGATCATTATTCCAACCACTGCCGAGACGGATTTCAAAATCACCGGGGATATCTTGCAACAGTACCTGACCCCCAGGACAAAAGGGATTATCTTGAACAGCCCAAGTAATCCCACCGGCGCCGTTTATACGCCGGCAGAACTGGACGATCTGGCCCGTGTTCTAGTCCCAACCGATCTCTACGTTATCACGGATGAAATTTACGAACATGTTGTGTACGACGGTATTGAACAGGTCAGCATCGCCGCCCGGCATCCGGAACTCAAGGAACGCACGATTGTGGTCAACGGCTTCTCCAAATCCTATGCCATGACAGGCTGGCGGTTGGGCTATTGCGCCGGACCTCAGAACGTGATCGAGGCGTGTGGGCGCTTGCAATCCCAAACCACCAACAATCCCACTTCGTTTGTCCAGATTGCTGCCATTGAGGCATTGACCGGTCCACAGGACAGTGTAGCAAGCATGGCTGGAGAATTCGAAAAGCGTCGTAATTTCGTCATACCGCGTCTAAACGCCATTGCAGGCATTACCTGTACGATGCCGCATGGTGCCTTCTACGCCTTTCCCCAAGTAAGTGGTTTATTAGGCCGTGCCTATCAAGGTCAACGTTTGCAGACGCCTACCGATCTAGCAGATTTCCTGCTCGATAAAGCCGGTGTCGCCATTGTGCCGGGCGAAGGGTTTGGGGACAATACGTCGTTTCGCCTCTCTTATGCCTCCTCTATGGCTGAACTGGAAGAGGGCCTTGAACGTATCGACAAGGCCGTACAACAATTAACCTGAAGACCACCTCAGCCATGCTTGCGACTGAACGCTTACGAACCCGTCGAGACAAGTATCGTCCTTATACGCTGCTGGCAGGGTTAACCACCGGGCATATGGTGAACGACTTTTACGCGATGATCTTGCCGCCGCTGCTACCCGCTCTGCTCATTGCCTTCAGCATGAACTATTTCCAGATTGGCGTGTTGTCTTTCTGCTTTTATATTCTCTCAGGCATCCTGCAACCGACCATTGGACACCTCTCCGACAAATATGCCGTCCGCAAGAAAATGCTACTCGCCGGATTTCTGATTAATGGCGTGGGCTGCATCGCGATTGGCCTATCGCCAACCTACCTGTGGGTGTTGCTGTCCAGCCTCCTGTGCGGCCTGGGCGCAGCAACCTTTCACCCCCAATCAACCCATTTTATTACCCGCCTGTTTCCGGCAACCAAAGGGCGCGCTATGGGTGTACATGGTTGGGGAGGCTCTATCGGAAATTTTCTTGCGCCTCTCGTTGTCGTCTACCTGGTGTCGGCTTTAGGTTGGCGTCACGGCATCATGCTGCTTGCCATTCCAGGCTTGTTGATCGTGGCGTTACTCCGCAGCGTGTTGGATGAGCCGCAAGACACCGGAACATCCGGCTTCAGCAAAGCCATTACCCAACAGCTCGTCTTGGTGGCACTCGCTTTTTCACTGCTGAGCATGGTATTACGCGGGTTTTTAACTTTTCTGCCGACATTTTTAGTCGAACGTGGCTCAAGCTTATCGCAGGCGGGCGTCATTACCTCTTTGATGCTCTTCGTCGGTCTCATTGCCCAACCACTTGGCGGGTTCATCTACGACAAAGTGGGCGGCCGGATGATTTTCCTGGTCTGTTCGCTGGGGACTGGCTTGGCGATGTTCGCATTCACGTTATCAAGCGGCCTGATCATGATTGCCTGGACGGTGGTGGTGGGCTTCTTTATCTTTGCGTTATTCCCCGTATCGTTGGCCATCGGCAGTGAAATCGCCAAGGACAACCAAGTGGGTGTCAGCGTCGGCTTTATTTTTGGTTGTTCCAGCACCCTATCCGCTTTCACGCCAATTCTGACCGGCTATATGGCGGACTTGTTCGGCCTCCATTTTGCATTTCAACTTCTGGTGGCTTTTGCAGTACTGGCAGCCGTACTTTCCTGTACGTTACCTGGCAAGATACAACCCGTCGAGGCATAAAAAAAGCCTCAGGAACAGGTGAGGAGGCGGTTACCCCTGTTCCCGAGGCCGCATGTGGTGAGTAGCTAGACTCCCCACAACTTCTGCTGAGTGTTTACCACCCGGCTACTGAATCCAGAGAAAGATAATAACGCTCAAAACAGCCATCTGGGTAATAACATCATGTAAAATAGCGCGATTCATTACAGAACCTCCTCAAATAGGTTTAAGTCGTAATGATAGCCGCTAATATACAAACCAGTCCGGCTGTTGACGGTGATCGTCAACACACGTATTCTGTGATCCTCATCACAACGTGTCATGTCATCCCTGATCCTCAGGCGATTTCCGGCAAAGAATCTCCGACTTTCGCCTGTCTGTTTGCAAGGCACCTAAAGCGGCGCTCAACGCCTTAAAATTTCCCCTGGCTATCAACGCCTTTCCAGTGTAATCTGACCTCACTACCCAATCGTTTTCCTCATTACAGACGAAACATAGACCCTAACCTTCCTACCCACCCGAGGCATTCTATGTCTGCAGGCGTCATTCGCATCGTTGATGTCAACCAGAACAACCTGAAACACGTATCACTTGATCTGCCTTTAAATGAGCTCATTGTCATTACCGGTGTCAGCGGATCGGGCAAATCAAGCTTGGCTTTCGATACGTTATATGCCGAAGGCCAACGGCGCTATGTTGAAAGTTTTTCCGCTTATGCCCGACAGTTCCTGGAACGCATGGATAAACCTCAGATGGAACGCATCGAGGGCATTCCACCGGCAATTGCAATTGATCAAAGCAATCCAGTCAAAAATTCGCGTTCCACCGTCGGCACCATGACGGAACTGACGGATCATATCCGTCTTCTGTTTGCCAAAATTGGACAATTACACTGTCAGCAATGCAATCGCCCGGTCGTCCGTAGCAACGCCGGCGATATTGTGGAATCCTTGTTACGCGACTACACGGGTCAGTCCGTGACCATTAGTTTCCCCTATACGACGACAGCCTCGACGTCATCTGACGATACAAAGCGCGACCTGCAACGCCTGGGTTTTACCCGCGTGCTGGTCAATGGCGTGTTAATCCGGCTGGATGCCGACGACTTATCGCTTGCCGATGACAGCTCGGTTGAAGTCCTGGCTGATCGAATTAACGTTGAAGCCAAACGCCGCTCACGGCTCATCGATTCAATTGAACAAGCGATGCGTTTTGGGCAGGGTTTAAGCATCGTTCGTCCACCCGACCATGCGCCACTCAAGTTCAGCCAACATTTGCATTGTCCAATCTGTAACATCACCTATCGTGATCCTGTCCCCAACCTGTTCTCCTTTAACAGCCCGCTGGGCGCTTGTGAAACCTGCCGAGGCTTTGGTCGCAGCATTGATATCGACCTTGATTTGATTATCCCGGATCGAGGCAAGAGCCTGAAGGATGGCGCTATCAAACCCTGGAGCACCAAATCGACCACGCGCGAACGTCGCGTGTTGCTGGATTTCTGTCAACAGCACGCTATCCCCACGCATGCACCCTATGCCGAACTTAGTGCCACGCAACAGCAGATGATTGTTGAGGGAGAGACTGGTTTCTACGGTATACGGTCTTGGTTTCGCTGGCTTGAAAAGAAAACTTATCGCATGCACGTGCGCATTTTTCTTGCCCGCTACCGGAGTTACGTAACGTGCACCGACTGCAACGGTACGCGCCTTAAAGCCGAAGCGCTCTTGACGCGCATTGGAGACCGGCACATCGCTGCTATCTATGCCCTCCCTGTAGCCGAAACGCATGCGTTGTTCTGCGCCTTGGCCAAGGCGTCCGGTCACGATCGCGCCATTGAACTGCTACTGAACGAAATCTGCAACCGTTTACGCTATCTGGTCGAGGTTGGTTTGGGCTACCTAACCCTCGATCGACAATCACGCACCCTATCCGGCGGTGAGGTGCAGCGCGTCAACCTGACCACGGCCCTG
>JAPULM010000501.1 GCA_027294925.1 bacterium | reverse complement strand
CCATGACATCATGGCGCAGAATTTTTTCCTGCGCCTCGGCGACGTCAAAGTTGATGTCTTCAACGTGGGCGCGTAATTCATCAAGTTGGGCTGGGCTAATATCCAGGCCGATCTCAGCCTCGGCCTCGGCCAGCGCAACCCAGAGACGGCGCCAGGTTTGGAATTTATATTGCGGCGAAAAAATCCAACTCATGTCGCTGCTAGCGTAACGCTCGACCAGCGGGTTTACATAGCTTTCATAGGGGCGATTGCCTGCGGCCACAGGAAGTTTCCTTCTGCTTAAGAGAAGATACGTATCTTTCTAGCCGTTTTACAGCTTATCGAAACGCGACGATGGCTGCAACTACGACAGCCGAACAGAAATTCTTGCATACTTTCAAACGTTGGGTTGGCTTTGAAATCTGCACACGCTACCTCGTCAAACCGGCGGGGTAGTTGTGGTACGCGGTACGACCTTGCGGTTTACATCAGATGGTGACGTGCAAAGCTGACGGCATTACGAAAAATCTGTACACCCATACCTTCGTCGGGGAGCGTCTCACGTGTCCAGCGCGGATGATGGGTACGGTGTATATAGGCTTCCGGATGTGGCATCAAGCCAAAGATACGGCCACTAGGGTCACATACGGCGGCGACATTGTCGACCGAGCCATTGGGGTTCCAGGGGTAAGATACGCCAGCGCCGTTTGGATTGCAGTAACGTGCAGCGATCTGATGGCTAGCTTGCAGCCGCTGCATGATGGTATCGTCGCGCGGGACGAACTTTCCCTCGCCATGCCGTACTGGTAAATATAAGTGCTCAATATCTTGCACAAACGGTGACCGGCAGGCGGGATCTACACGCATGTATACCCAGCGATCTTCAAATTTAGCGGAGTCATTGGTGGTTAGGGTTGCTTCTTGTTGCCATGCTAGACCTGACACTGCCGGCAAAAGACCCAGTCGAACCAGAGCTTGAAAACCATTGCAGATGCCGAGCACCAGCTTGCCGTGCTCAAGAAACTGATTTAACGGTTGTGCTAAGCGGTAGCGCAGCTTGGTAGCGAGGACAACCCCGGCGGAAATATCATCGCCAAATGAGAAACCTCCGGGAATGACAAGGATATGAAAACGGTCAAGCTGTTGGGGTTGTGCCGTAAGGTCACCGATATGCACCATGACGGCCTCACCACCAACGCTAGGCAGGTTGAAGGCATAGGCGGTTTCGTGTTCGCAGTTGATGCCGTAGCCAGTCAACACGAGGATCTGTGCTCGTTTCATAACGATTTTTGTCCCACCTGTTCAGTAGCTGATCCGATATGCATCGAGATGAATGCCAGAAATCGAGAAGTGCATGGCTTCATGCTGGAGCCTGGCATTTTTGTCGACCTGCGCCATGGCTTCGCTGGTGACAAGAATTTCCCCGGCTTCACCCAAATCTTCGCCTAATTTGCTAGCTCGATTGACAGGATCGCCGAAAAATTCGTTGTCATGAGGTAAGAGAAAGTCGCCATAATCAATACCGCATGCAACGCGAATATCGGCTGCCTCAGGGGCGATTCGATTGGCAGCGTCTAAGTCGTGATTGATCTGAACCCCGGCCTGGATGGCGTCTGCTACCTTTGAAAAGCGGGCAAAGCAGTTGTCTGCTTCAAATTTCATAAGATAGCCAGCATGATGCGCGATGATAGGCTGTACGATGATTTGCATGTTGCGTACCATCGAGAGGTAGTACACGATACCATGTCGTTGGGTCAGTAGCGAAAAGCGCGACATGTCGAGAACAAACACAGCCCCCGTGGTACCAAATTCACCCCATAAGCACTGCTCGAGTGTCTGCCGTTCGGCTTGGCTCTTTGCGTGCGTGTAGGCAAGGAGCAAATCGTCAAAGCGTGACATTCTGCCCTCATGGCAAGCGATGAATATTCCAATTGCAAACAGCCAGACGGTATGGTCAGGTTTTGAGAAATACGACACCTAACATATCATATAAAATGTTACTCGTTCTCCACAAAATGTGCACGTCAAGTTTATTTCTCTGCATCATGTGGTGCGACGTTGTCTTCGAAGCGACCCGGCGAGGGGAAAGCCTTTTGAAGAGAACGTCGTTGTGGGCATGCCGACGCAGGCCAATGCCGCCATAAATGGCGCGATAAATTCGTCGACGTCGGCTGTATTCAGAGGCCGAGCAGCGCGCGTTCGTTAAATAGGCCAAATGCTGCAGGCGCTAAAAGGCACAATTTAGGCACTATTACCGCTAGTTCTCATGGCTTGCTTGTTGCCATTGTGTAGGATTGTTTCGTTTGTCGTCTGTAACTTCTGTTTGCATGATAAAACGTGGTTTCCTATCTAAGAATTTAGATAGGTGAAAGGGAAGGCTACCCATACTGAAGGGGGCCTTGCCGTCATGCATCGGGCCAGGTGTGAGTGCATTTGGATCAAGGGTTTCAGGGCGATCTTGATAGGTATCTTTATATATCCGGATATGAATGATATCTTCTTTCAGCGCGATAATCTTGATCACGCTGAATTCATTTTTGCCGCTGGTTACCGAATAGATTCCGCCGACTAGCAAGTCGGTTGCAGATGGACGAGAGCAGCCCGTCAGCACGATGATAGCCAGCCCTATAGCAGCCACACTTGTTACTGTTTTCATGTTCATGCTTCTGATTTCCAAGGGTTAAATAGCAAAGACGTTTCTAGACGTTGCCTTTTGGGTTTAACCATTTGGCTTGCGGTTTTACTTTTTCGACACGTTATTCCAAAAGCTTAATGTCCATGCCTATAAAAAGATTGGACGCTAAATCCTACTCGTTCCTGTCCTGTTTCACGTCCTGTCCGGCAGTTTTATGACTAATTTGTCTTCCTAAGATTTAAGTTACACCGCCTAGCCGACCGATATGTATCTCTGTTGTCCATATCTTGATAGAGGTAAATACTTATGGTTGTTAACCAAACACATCGTGTACATCCAGGCGCTAACGGGGACGCCAAATTAATATGTCCGGAATGTCAACAGCACATTCGGGTTAATGTGGCGTCCTTGCCCGATACACATTGCCCCGTAACGGTAGATTGTAAGTGTGGACACCGGTTTTCGATTGTTGTCGATACCACTAAACTCTTGCGTAAACCTACGCGTCTTATGGGCTTATATGCAAAGTTTCAGAAGTTTGGCTCCGATGAATCAGGATTTATCGATGTTGAAGAACTCTCAATAGCAGGTATTACATTCCAAACCCGAACGCCGCACACCATTCGTGTTGGCGACCTCCTCAGAATTCGGTTTGCCGTAGACAAAGCGGTTAAAGCTGAAATTTCGAAATCTATCATGGTGAAACAGGTTCACGAGCAGTCGGTTAGCGGGGAGTTTTGTGAAAAAACCTCTCACGATCCTGCCTTGGCTTTATACCTGAAATCTAGCTGACGATTCACACTTGTGGAAGCGATTTATACAGCGGTGGCGTTAGACGTTTGGCGAGGTTAGAGAATTAGATCAGGTCGAGTTGTGCTTCTTGTTTGCGCGTCGGACTGCCTGAAAGTTGGGTATGCTGCCGTTTGAGCAGCCGCTCTTCGACGTCGGTTAGGTACGGTGATAGCGCCATTTGCCGTACTCGCCCGCGCCACAACCGTGTCCGCGCATGGCACAGATACAAGTGTGTTTTCGCCCGCGTAACGCCTACATAGAATAAGCGTCGTTCCTCGTCAAGATCTGTGTTGGTAGCTTTGCCCCAAGTGAGCGGGAGGATACCGGCCTCGCATCCCACTATGAAAACAACTGAGAATTCCAGCCCTTTGGCAGCGTGCAGGGTTAACAAGGAGATGCGGTCTGCACGCGGATCCCATGTATCTACCTGGGTATTTAACGCTAGTTCGGCGAGAAAGCGCTCAAGATTATTACCGCATACGTCTGCCAGGGGCTTGATAAGGTCGAAGGCTTCCTGGATTTCTTGTGGTGATACAGCCGTTTCCTCGTTTTGCAAAAGGGTTGCAGCCATTGCGAGTCGTTCCGTAAGGGAGCCGCTTGGCCGTATCTGACGTAGCGTGTCAATGAGTTCCGGAAGGTGAGGGGATGCCGTAAGCGGGTCGTGCGAACGGTGTTGAAAAGGCATGCCGGAGCGCTGTAAGGCTTTGATAAGCGCAGGCGCCAATGCTCCTGTCCGGTACAGTACCGCAATATCAGCAAACGATATATTGTCACCCTGATGGCCCGCGCGTCCGCTGTCGATTGAAAAGAAACTATGTCCGCCGATTAGCTGCTCAATGGTTTGCACCATAAATTCAGCTTCGGCGTGTTCAGTAGGCGCTTCGTGGAGCGTGACAAGATTGGCGGCGCCCTCGAGAAGTAGAGCGGATGGCTGCTGCGTCTTATCATACGCCAAAACCTGGGACGACAGGGCAACGATATTGCGATCGGAGCGATAGTTGCGGGTTAACCGAACGACTTTAGGGTTTGGGAAATCGTCTTCAAACTGGGCGAAAAAGCGGACATCGGCGCCGCGGAAACGGTAAATAGCCTGATTCGGATCGCCAATCGCACACACATTGCCGTGCGGCGGAACAAGTTGTTTGAGTAATCGTACCTGTTGTTCGTATAACTTTTCATTTTAGATACTCATAATCTATTATTTAACAACATATTAGAGAGACAACATAACAGCGAGATATCATGCGGTTGCGTATAAGTTGCGCTTTGGCGCATCGTCCAGTCGGTCGACGGCTGCTATAT
>JAPULM010000500.1 GCA_027294925.1 bacterium | reverse complement strand
CTTCAAGTCCACAACGGGATAGCCGGCAAAAATCCCTTCCAGCATTTTGTCCTGAATACCCCTGTCAACGCTCTGCCGGAAGGACTGACTGATCACCCCCCCGAAGATTTTATTGACAAATTCATAGCCGACTCCACGATCGGTCGGCTCAATACGAATGGCACACTCGGCAAACTGCCCCGCTCCACCCGTCTGTTTCTTGTGCCGATACCGCACATCCGCTGTGCCAGCAATAGTCTCACGATAGGCAATACGCGGCAGTTTGGTGGTCACTTCTACACCACGACGCTGCAATCGACTCAGCATGAGACCGATATGCTGGTCACCCATACCGGAGATGACCAGCTCTTTGGTCTGTGCATTTATCTCGATTTGAAACGTCGGATCCGCCTCCGCCAGGCGCCGCAGCCCTTCCGAAATCTTCGCTTCATCGCCGCGTGACTTCGGCGACACTGCCCTGGAAACCATCGGCACGGGATAGCGTGGCGTGACAAAAGGCCTTTGGTGCTTTACCCCGACCAGGGTGTCACCAATCTGCAATTCATCGACCTTGGCGGTTGCGACAATAGCTCCAGGCCCCGTCTCATTTACCTCTTGCTGCTCCTTGCCATGGGGCCGAAACAGCTTCCCAAGCCTGATCGTCTTGCCGGATTGCGCCTCGACAACGCTATCCCCACTCTTTAGCGCACCGCTATAGACCCGGATAAAATTCACCTTGCCCACGAACTCATCGGACATTGTCTTGAAGACCTCAGCCTCCAGCGGTCCGTCGAGGTTCAGGCTGTGCGCCTCCGTTCCGGCCTCTCCAATCACCTGTTTCTTGGCATATGCGGGTGACGGAGCAAATGCCGTCAACACATCCAGCAGCTCAGTAAGACCCGTATCCCGCTCGGCAGCACAACATAAAATGGGTACTATGCTCCCATCGATTAACACCTGCGTAAACACTTGCTCCAATTCTTCTGCCGGAATAGTTTCGCCTTCCAGATAGCGTTCCAAGAGCTCATCATCTCCAGAAATGACGGATTCCATGAGCGTGCTACGGCTGTCCTCTACGGCCTCTTGTAACGCCTCAGGCACATCGACAGGATGGAGCAAGTTCACCACACCCGTGAGGCTCGATCCACTGCCGACAGGAAGCATCAAGGGGGTACAAGACGAGCCAAAAACGTCCTGCAAAGCCAACACCACGGCCTCAAAATCCGCCAGCTCGGCATCCATGCGCGTGACCACAAACATGCACGGAAGGTTTTGTTGCCTGGCAAGTTCACAGGCTTTGCGTGTGCCCATCTCGATACCTGCGGCGGCATTCACCGTAATCAACGCCAGCTCTACCACCGAAAGCGCCCCATAGACTTGCCCGATGAAATCTGCCGAGCCGGGCGTATCCAAAATATGGAGGTCACGCCCTTTCCAGGTCGTATGCAGGACAGAGGAGTAGTAGGATTTTTGCGCCTCTTTTTCATCCACGTCAAAATCACTCGCCGTCGTTCCATCCCCGACTTTTCCCAGTCGGTTCAGAGCCCCCGTCTTCCACAGCAGGGCTTCGGCCAACATGGTTTTCCCACTACTCGAGTGGCCCACGAGGGCCACATTCCGAATCTCCTCACCCCTATTGTCGGCCACCGATACCTCCTTACCTGACTACAGGTTTTCCCCTCGGTTGAAACAGCCCCTCACACGGGGGCACCATGGCCCCTTGCTGACGACACTACCGAGCACTAGGCAACGCTCCCGGCAGGACTTGAACCTGCGACCTGCGGATTAGGAATCCGACGCTCTATCCTAGCTGAGCTACGGGAGCTTGTTGTGTTGCAACGACTTTTGCTGTACTCCCCTCCCCTGCTGAGTTCCCTCGTGGGAAACTTGATGGGACGGTCACCATTGATCTGATTCTAACCTCCTCTAAAGTAGTGGTCAACACTTCATTCATCGGTATACTGCGACTTTCGCCATTCTTGGCATAGACAGCTCGTACGGTGATGCTCCGCCAGCGGAAAATCTACATCTTTTTTCCAAGTCAAGGCGAGCAGCTCTAGCTTCCACAAGCCCACATGCAACGCTGTTATCACGAGCGTCTTACGCTGGGCTCCACACTGAGCAGGTAAGCGGTCTTCCTCTGCAGGGCTCAAAAACCAGGGCTTCTCATTTTTCTCCCGAGCGACACGAACGCCGACAGGCGAAGTAACGCGAACGCCATGGTCTGTCGGGTGCTTCTGCTACGAGGTCGTAGCGACCACCTTGCCTTGGCGTCCTGGAAGGCCGGAATGACTTCCTTGCCGAGCTTCTCGATGAAGCCCATCACCTTGTCATGGGGGATGGGCTCAGTCGGCATAATCATCATGACTTGATCCACGCCGATGTCTTCGTACATCTGGTAGGTCTTGATGCAGGATGCGGGGTTGCCGGCGATGATGACGCCACGGTCGGAAAGGGTGGCGCTGTCTACCTGGGGGAAGGCAGCCCGGGCAGCGCCTGGGCCGGAGTCCAAAGGGATTCCGACCTCCTCGGCCAGCTTCTTGTGCTCGTCGCCGGATTGACGGAGCCGCGGGTGGGGCTGCTGGTAGGGCGTGGGCAGCACGCGCCGCTTGGGCACATATTGCTGGCGGCGACGTACGTATTTACCGGTCACCGGCCAATTCCCTGGCCTTCAGGTAGTCTTGGAAGCTGGCGTCTTGATCTCCTTGCATGGCATAGACGATGCCACGATGCCGGTAGGCACTCCAGAATATCGGGTCGAGCTCAATGGCGCGGGTCAGGTCGGCGATGGCCGCATCAAGTTTGCCGACTTCCGAATAAGCTAATCCTCTGTTGTGGTAGGCATCCCTGTAGGCTGGGTCGAGCGCGATGGCACGGCACAGATCGCCTATGGCGGCTGCAGCATTGTCGGGAACAGATACGCTACACCCCTATTGTTGTAAGCCATGGCGTTATCAGGCTGAAGCGCGAGCACCTTGTCCATACCTTGCTTGGCCTGCTCATATTGACCCAGGTTTGAGAAGGCGTTTCCTCTCCGGAAGTAGCCCTGGGCATGGGTGGGGTCGCGCTCGATGTGCCCGGTCATCTCCGCCACGATGTGCTGTTGCTCATACGGGTCGCGGTACATGTCGCCGTACGGTCCGCTTAGGCTCATGGGGTGCTTCCTCGACGGTGGGCGTTACCTCGGGCTCATCCGGATAATCGCCCGGCGAAAACAAGCGAAGTCCGACAGCCAGTGCGATGACTATCAGTTACAGTGTCTCCTCTAGCATGCCGTATGAGCGTACAGCCGCAATCAGGCGCTGGCGCAACCGGGCGTAGTACCAGGTAAAGACACGAGGAAAAGCCACACAACAGAGCGACCATGCCATAGTGCGATAGACAGCTTGCCGGGAGATTTTGACCCGCGCTTGTGGGTGCAACAAGACCTCTGAGGTACAGACAACTTCCAACGTTTGTACCGCAAACAGTAACGGCCACATACAACTCAGGCGCAAACGCACGGTGTGTCGAGGTAAGCGCAGAATATAATCACGGGCTTGCTCAAGGTGCTCGAGAGTATACCACGTGAGCTTGCCAATTAAGGGCTGTATCCGTGTGCCTACGGCTGGGTCGAGCAGCTCCTGCGGACTCACCTGCAACTCTTGTAGCTGTGCCTCCGGGAGATAACAACGCCCAGCATGGAGATCCCGCCCGAGATCTTTCAGCACGTTTGTCATCTGCAACCCTTTGCCAAAACGGACACCCAAGGTACACAGGGATTGTAACTCCTGGCGCTGCAAGGACGGGATATGTGCTGCATGAATCCGGGTCCAAAACTCTCCGACCACCCCAGCCACATAATAGGTATAAAGGTCGAGGGTCGCCAAGTCAGGGAGCGCGTGCACTATCCCTGGGGTCTCAGACGGGAACTGTGTCAGGTCCATCTCCATGCCGCGCGTAAGGGTCAGGACCAGTTCTCGTATGAGTTGCTGGTCAACTACCGACAAACGAGCGAAGAGATGAAAACAATCGGGTAAATGATGCAGTAAGTGACGTTCTCCTTCTTGTGCCTGATGCGGCAGAAGTACATCGCGAAGCTGCATGAGCTCCTCAGTGTCCGGAGCGTCTTGACGAAATTGCCGGCGGAACACTTCCAACGCCTGCAGACGCTCTTGATGAGGCAAAATCCGGGTATCGGCAAGGGTATCAGCGGCACGACACAACAGGTATGCGAGGCTGACTTGCTCCCGCACACAGGTGGGCAACACAATCAGACTCAAATAGAACGAACGCGAGACCTTCTTCAATATCCCACGTAATAACGCCCGCCTGACTTGCGGGGAGAGACTCCGAGCAGAGCGTGAAGAGCGAGAGGCTGGCATCGGCATGTGCGAATAACCTCAATATTGGATAAGTGAAAAAATATGAGACTCCTGTAGGCGCCTGCGCCCGTTCAAAAAAGATAATTCAAGCAGAAAGACCAGTTCGACAATTTCACACTGGAGCGCAGTCACCAGCTTGATAACGGCAGATGCGGTGCCCCCAGTCGCGAGAACATCATCAACGAGCACGACACGCGATCCTGGTGGCATGGCATCACGATGGATTTCCAACTCATCTATCCCATACTCGAGCTCATAGGCCGCCTTGAGCGTTTCTGCCGGGAGTTTACCAGGTTTACGGACCATGACAAAACCCGTATTGAGTTTGTATGCCAGAGCCGCTCCGAGAACGAAACCACGTGCCTCTATGCCGACTACCCGATCGATATGGCACCCGATAAACCGATGCGCCAAAACATCAACGACCAGCTGAAAGGTGTAGGGATCTTCCAAAAGCGGCGTGATATCTTTAAAAACAACGCCTTGACGTGGGAAATCTCGAATATCCCGAATTTTCGCTTTGAGTACATCGAGCATGGGCGTCAGTCCTTTCAGCCCGAAAGCACGAGCATGTCATCGCCGATAGTACAGACTAGCGACGCTTGAGCCTTGCAACGTGACGATTCGAAGACAAATAGATCAAGGGAGACACAGGCACAGTTTTTCGCCTCACTTCAAAATGGAGGTGGAAACCCGTGGCACGACCGCTGCG
>JAPULM010000050.1 GCA_027294925.1 bacterium | reverse complement strand
ATTAGTAAGATGTCAAGTCTGTTTATTATTTTTTTAGAGGTTTGGCAGGCGCTAGATACCAGCTGCACCATGATCTCGAGGGAGGAAAATAGAGCATGTTGAGAGCCGAGGATGATGGATTTAAAAAAAATTGACATTGCTGCAATAGATGGGTTCATTAAGCCAAAAAACATTTTGTTTGATAGCAAAAGGCCGCTGCTTGACGAGATAAGTCCTGAATTATATTCTTTTATCTGCGTCAAACCTAGTTAAAACCCTGCCATTTTGATTATCTGCATGAGTGTCGCACATTCTATACTAGATGAGGTTAAATCATCGGAGGTTATTGTGAAGGAACTGGACTCCCTTGGCGATTTGCGCCGTTCTCACTTTTGCGGCACCTTGCGTCCAACTCATGTCGGACAGATCGTTGTTCTATGTGGTTGGGTGCAGCGACGCCGAGATCATGGGGGAGTTGTATTTATAGATCTGCGCGATCGGACTGGCTTGGCGCAAGTTGTCTTCAAGCCTGATACGGCACCTGAAATACATAAAAAGGCGGGGGAGCTTAGGTCTGAATTTGTGATTTTGGTTCAAGGTAGACTTGAACCACGTGCGGAGGATGCCATCAACGCCAAACTCCCAACCGGCGAGGTTGAACTGTTGGCGACAGAACTTAGAATTTTGAATTTTGCCACAACACCACCTTTTCCGATTGAAGACGGAATCACGGTAGACGAATCCGTTCGTTTACATCATCGTATCCACGATCTCCGCCGTCCTGAGACGCAAAAACGGCTTTTGCTTCGCCATCGCTTGTTTCAATCCGTCCGAGCCACTTGTTCGGAACTGGGACTGCTTGAAATCGAAACCCCGATGCTGGGCCGTTCGACGCCAGAGGGAGCGCGCGATTTTTTGGTGCCGAGTCGTATTTACCCTGGTAGTTTCTATGCTTTGCCACAGTCCCCACAAATCATCAAGCAACTCCTGATGATTGCAGGGTTTGATGGCTATTTTCAGATTGCACGTTGTTTTCGAGATGAAGATCAACGGGCAGACCGTCAACTTGAATTTACCCAGATTGATCTCGAGATGTCTTTTGTAGGAGTTGATGAGGTACTCCAGGTTTTAGAGGAGATCACCGTACGTGCTTTTCAGGATGTCTGTGGCATTGAGTTGAATCGCCCCTTTCCGCGCCGTACGTACAACGACGTAATGTCGCGCTATGGTACCGATCGTCCTGATACGCGAATTAATCTAGATCTTGTCGATTTATCCGATATCCTTGCAGAAAGCGCTTTTCAGGTATTTTCGAGCGCTGTTAAAAAAGGGGGTGTAGTCCGCGCCATACCCATTGCGGATGCGGTTGGCGTGTCACGAGGTGATTTGGATCGCCTGATAGGCTTGTCTCAGCAGTGGGGCGCTAAGGGCATGGCGTGGGTTCGAATCGCACCGGAGGGTAGCTGGCAGTCGCCGATCGCTAAGTATTTGGACGCACGTGAACAGCAGCAAATCAATGAGCGGGCCCATCTCAAACCCGGTCATCTTTTACTTTTCATAGCAGATCAACCCGCCCTGGCGAATGATGTATTAAGCCGCTTACGGTTGGAGCTCGGCCAACGTCTTGGCCGACATGATGAGCGGCCATGGGACGCGTTGTTCGTCGTAGACTTTCCTGTCTTTCAAGAGGATAAGAACGGTCAAATTACCTATATGCATATGCCGTTTGTCGCTCCTCGTGATGATGATATCGAGTCTCTTTCCATAACGCCAAGCGCGGTCATAGGGACACATTACGATTTGGTCATTAATGGGGTCGAATTGGGCTCCGGTAGTTTACGAAACCATCGGTCGGACGTCCAGCTCAAAATTTTCGAGATACTGGGCTATAGTGAGCAAGAGGCACGGCAGCAATTTGGCTTTATGTTGGATGCACTAGACACCGGTGCTCCACCTCATGGGGGATTCGCTTTTGGTTTTGATCGGCTTTGTATGTTGCTGGCCAATAGCGAAAGTTTGCGTGACGTTATTGCGTTTCCGAAAACGCAGCGTGCAAGTGATTTAATGACGGGAGCACCTTCTCCAGTTGCGGCACTACAATTGAGGGATTTGCATATTCGCCTGGCGTAATTTACGCCTGGCAAAGTTGTTCACCAGCAGTTGTTCAACTAAAGTCCGTTTTTTTGGGAACGGTATGACCCAGTTAGAGCCCAATCATTGGTCAAAGCTGACCTAATTTTTGTTTTCCGGCTTTAGATTCCCATTAAAATCAAGATGTTACATTCTGGCACGGTTTCTGCCTAGGTAACCTTACGTCTTTCCTTAAAATTCTTCCCAGCAATTCTGGGGCTAGTTATTGAACAGATAATTAGCCCCAGCCCGCCGCGATGAAGATGTGATGATGATTACCGGAGAATAACATAATTCATGCAGCTTTTAGATCATCCTGCGATTGAGGAACTGCTTAAATTAGGCTTGCCGAAGCTTATCCACCTGTTGACGGGCAAGGGATAAATTGGCATGCAAAGTGGCGTTGACCTGCTCCATGACCCGAAGTCGTTTCTCGGCCCCGATTGGCACGGGATAGGTCGAATCGAAGCTTTCTCTGATCTTTGCGATCTTATTCTCCACGCATGCATGATGTTGGGATCTGGTCATCAATATACGTAATGCTTCCTCGAAAACAAACTCGAGATTAGCCGTTTGTTCCGGCCTAGGCGCATCACTGTGACGAATATCTGATACCGTTTCGTTTACCTGATATAGAATTTGTTCTAGTAACTGTGCTTGCTCGGCTAGGACGCCATGCCATTCTTCGGTAATCCATTCGTCCTGGATAGCGTGTTGAAGCCCGAAGTTGGTTTGGTACATAATACGTCGACCTTTTTTCTCTTTGGGATACCATTTATTTCCTACATGGTGTTGCATTCTAAAAGAACAAATTTTGTAATACAATAAAAATTTTCAATTGAACTATAAAAATTCCAATTATCAAGACATTAAAAATTATATTCAATCTTACATGACATTGATTGTTAATTAGTTATACTAAAAAAAGATTTTTTTATACATCAGACAAATTTATTGGCAAAAAAGGGAGGGGGTAACGCCCAAACAACTCAACGGTTGCTCGGATTTTTTTGCTTTTCTTAAGATAAGTTGGGCATGAAAACATATAGAAATTGACTACCAACTAACGCTAATTGGATTGCCCAAGTCTCCTCAAGTTTCGATCTGTTATGACGATAAGTTCCATATTCCTCGGGCTTTGTTGTCGGGCTTTGTTACCACAGTCTGGTGATTACAACACAAGGGAGCATAAGAACGTATTGTATAGCAGATTAAGGATATGAGTCCCATCATAAATCGAAAGGAAGGGGAGGCTTTATGGACAAAGCGACCTTATTGAAGTCACTGGCATTGCTTCGTTTGACAGTTGAGAAACGTGCGAGACGACAAATTATGATAGAAATTTTACAAGAGGAGTGGGATTCAATTTCTCATTTTTTGGATGATTTTGGTAAAGGGGATTGCAGTGACTTAGATGATATTTCGAAAAAGAAAAGATTCTTTGAAAAAGAAATTAATTTAATTGAAAAAGAGATTTGTTTTATCTTGGATAATATAAATATTGTTGCGCTTGAGCAGTATGTATCGGGTGCCAGCCAAGATTCCTCACTGGATAGCAAAATGGCTGAGACAACAGAAATTCGTGTTGAAGAAGTGGTCGCATAAAACAAGTGCCAAAACAGCTAGAGAAGTTCGTTTTGAACGTCGAGTTTCTCTAGCTGTTTTTTCTTCTCAAATACCTTGCCCGGTTAACGCCTGATTCGATTTTGTCTATTCTCGCACATTTTCACAACGCATTATTCCCCCTTATGACTGGGAAATTTGAGGTGGTCTAGCTAGCTTGGTCAAGTAGACCCAGGTTTCTTCTTGACAGAATTTTGCTCAGAATGCTAGTCTATGCCATGGTGGATTACCCGGCTAATCGCTACATGAGGAGGCCTCAACGCTATGAATGCGAGAAACGCCCTTACTTCTAGACGTATTATTTGGATTGCTTTGATAGCCTTAGTTGGTCTGGTGGTTGCCGGTTGTCCTCAGGCTCCTACAGGGCCCCCTATGGCTGAAGTTAACGAGCGTATAGCTGCTCTCGAAGATTGTATTCAGCGCTCTGAGGGTGTTGTGAAGTCAGCTCTAGTTGCAGGCGCTAGCACCGGTGATATGGCGCCATCCAGCAGCGCCATCGCTGATGCCCGGGATGCCCTGGATGCGTCGCGCCAGCTTCTGACTGATGGCAAGAACCAAGAGGCAATGGATCGGTTGATGACCGCTTTAGAGGAATGTAATAAAATCAAAGCGATGGCCTCTAAAGCTCGTGAAGAATCGTTGAAACGTGCTGCAAAAGCACGCCAACGAGCCGATGCTGAAGCAGGCTTGTCTAGGGTCGGGCCTTGTATTGAAAACGCTAACCGCGCCATTGAAGCTGCTGAAGTAGCAGGTGCTACTTCCGACGACTTGGTACCGGCTCAAACCGCCTTGCTGAGTGCAGAATCGGCTCATCTCGAAGCTGAATTTCTCTTTGCCAAGGGAAAATACAAGAAAGCTCTGAGTCGGTTGAAGGCTGCTCAAACTGATTGTCTTAAGGCTAATGACATTGCCGTTAAAGCCGGCATTGCCGCTGCCAATCGCTCAGCTGCTAAGCCGAGCCAATATACCGTAAAGCGTGGTGATAGCTTATGGGGTATCTCATCACATAGACCTATTTATGGTAATCCCTTCATGTGGCCATTACTTTATAAGGCAAATCGTGATCAAATTCGTGACCCTGATTTGATTCATCCTAATCAGGTGCTTTCAGTGCCTCGTGATTACTCACAAGAGGAGGCTGCCGCCTCTATCCAAAGGGCACAGCGGCGTGGCCCTTGGCGGATTGGGGATGGACCTGATTACTACATACTCGAAGGTGTTCGGCGGTAACGGTTCTGCCTCAATTGATTTGATGTTATTCGTAGTTCCGGCATTCCTTAAAAAGCGGAATGCCGGATTTTTTCATCTCTCTATCTTGGCCTTTACGTCATTTATGACGCACGATTATGACGCAAGATTCGTTTTTTCGGTCTGGCATTATCACCATCCTTGGTAAACCTAATGTCGGAAAATCAACACTATTAAACACCATAATGGGTGAAAAGCTTGCCATTGTCTCTCCTAAGCCACAAACCACACGTCATCGAATTCAAGGCATCAAAAATTTTCCGCACGCTCAATTGGTTTTTTTAGACACACCAGGTATTCATCAACCCCGGACCAAACTCAATCAGTACATGATGCAGGCGGTGTCAGAAGCATTGGCGAGTCCTGAAATCGTTCTGTATATGACCGATGTGACGCGCAATCCATATCCCGACCTGGCGTTTCTGCAGCGTCACTTGGCGGGTCGTCAGATCCCGGTGTTTTGGGTGTTGAACAAAGTCGATCTTGTGCCAGCACCAAAAGTTTTGCCACTGATTGATGCATTTGAGAAAAAAACTGCATTGGTTGAGGTGTTCCCCCTTTCTGCGTTGCGCGGTGAAAATGTTTCCGCTTTGCTTGACTCGATTGTCAAGCACTTGCCGCAAGGGCCGCGTCATTTTCCCGAAGATATGCCTACCGACCGAGACGAACGATTTTTCGTCGCTGAGCTGATTCGGGAGCAAGCCGTCCTGCGTACCCAGCAGGAAGTGCCGTATGCCGTCGCCGTCGAAATTGAATCTATCACGGAACAGCCAAATGGCGTCCAGATTGAGGCCTGTCTGTGGGTGGAGAAGGCATCGCAAAAAGGGATTCTTATTGGGCGTCATGGCCGTATGGTTAAGTCTATTAGCCAGCAGGCCAGACTGGCAATTGCACGCATGCTTCGTTGCCCAGTTCATCTACGTCTGTTTGTTAAAGTCAAGAAGGGTTGGCAGCAGCATGAGGCTCTATTGCGCGTTCTTGGGTTTGGGGACCTTAAAACCTAATGTAAGGAATATCACATGCCCCTCTACCAGAGCCATGCGTTTGTTCTACGGACTTATAAACTGGGCGAGAGTGATCAAATTGTGGTTTTTTTTACGTATGATTACGGGAAAATACGAGCTGTAGCCCGTCGCAGCCACAGTCCGAGCCGCCGCTTAGCCGGCTACTGTCAACCGTTATGCCTTCTGAACGCCATCTTATTCGGTAAGCCATCGCAAAATTTGTGTCGTATTAACACGCTGGATCTTGTTTGCTCATTCCAAGCTATTCAAGAAGATTTTACTTTTTTGCGCTGCGGTCTTTATTTTACCGAACTGCTCGATGTTGCAACACGCGAGTTCGAGCCTGCACCGGAATTGTTTGCGCTCATGCATTGGAGCCTGGAGCAATTGACCATAGTCGAGCGCCCAGCGACCCTGCTGCGGATTTTTGAGCTTCGTTTGCTGATGATAATGGGCTATACCCCGCAACTGATTTTCTGTGCAAGCTGCATGCGTGATCTAGCAATTGCAGATGGGCAATTTAGTCCGCCCCTTGGCGGTTTGCTCTGTCCAACCTGCATCACACCGAATCATGCAACCATTCAGGTGAGCCGAGAGACCCTGGATTTGTTGCGTTACTTGATTGCCCATGATGCTGAAAACTGGCTAAACCAAGCTTTTGATACGAAAATCGAAGATGAACTGCAAAGCTTGCTACATGCTCATCTCCTTGCACGGCTTGGCCGAGAGTTGAAATCTTATGCCTTCCTAGATCTCTAGGTTCGGCCTAGACACACCCTAGTTTTCACCGAATAAATACTCTATACTTGGGCGATTGTTAAATGCTGACTACTTACTATGTGGAAGGGTATGTGTTGTGGAGGCTTACAAGGAAGCCATTGCTAGATGTCTGATGGCCCCGGTTGATAAATCACAGGCTGAAATTGTTGGATTATTAAGAACCCCTCCGGAGCCAGATCTAGGGGATTACGCATTCCCGTGTTTTAGTTTGGCCGAAGTTTGGCGAAAACCTCCTCCCCAGATTGCCGCTACATTGCAAGCTGAGGTGAAAATTGATCCCCCAATTAAGACGGTTACTGCCGTCGGTCCTTATCTGAATTTCACCCTCGATGATACGATTATTGGTCGTGATGTCCTGTCAGAAGTCCTTCGACAGGATGCCAAGTATGGCCATGGTGATGAAGGCGTTAGCCGCAAAATTGTGATTGATTATTCAAGCCCGAACATCGCTAAAGAATTAGCCTTTCATCATATTCGATCAACCATGCTTGGCCATGCCCTAACTCAAATCTTGCGTGCCCGAGGTTATACGGTTGAGGGCGATAACCACTTGGGTGATTGGGGCACCCCGTTTGGCGTACTCATTGCAGGACTTGAACGCTTTGGGTGGGACAAGCATGCCGAGGTCGAGGATATCGTTCAGCTCAATGCCCTCTATGTGCGGGCTAGTCAAGAAGCAGAGGAAAAGACGGAATTTGCTGAGCAAGGGCGGCGCTGGTTTCAGCGTTTGGAAGCTGGTGATCAAACGGCGCGCCGACAATGGCAGTGGTTTGTCGAAGTATCCTTAACTGCGTTTCAGAAGGTTTATGATTTACTTGGCGTATCGTTTGAGCATAGCCTAGGGGAATCTTTTTTTGAGTCGCATATCGACGGGGTCATTGCCGAATTTCAAGCCAAAGGCTTAGTTACGGAGAGTGACGGGGCGTTGGTTGTGGACTTGTCTGCTTACGACATGCCACCTTTTCTACTCAAAAAACAGGATGGGACCACGCTCTATAGCACCAGGGATTTAGCAACCATACTTTTTCGTAAGCGAAATTGGCAATTTAATTCCTGCGTCTATGTCGTGGATATGGGCCAAAGTCTGCATTTCCAGCAACTTTTTAAAGTGCTTGAATTGGCCGGATACGAATGGGTGAAAAATTGTCATCATGTACCGTTCGGGTTGGTTTTGATGCACAATTCTGCAAGCGGCAAATGGGAGAAAGGTTCCACTCGGCGCGGAACCGTTTCGTTATTGAAAACCGTCCTCGAAGATGCTGTCAGCATGGCGCGGGAAAAAATTGATCAGAGCAATCCCGACTTGCCTGATAAAGATCACGTGGCGCGGCAGGTGGGGATAGGGGCTGTTGTCTTTAATGATCTTAAAAATCGTAGGGTTCGAGATGTGAAGTTTGATCAACAGGCCATACTGAATCCGTATGGTGAAACGGGCCCTTATATGCAGTATGCACATGCCCGCTGCGCGAGTGTTTTGTCGGCTGCCCAAATGCCCGTTGTTGAGCATGTTGATTTTGGACTGTTGCAAGCTCCCGAAGAGCGCGCCTTGGTTCGTAAGTTAGCCTGTTATCCGGAGGTCGTTGCGCAGGCCGCACGAGAATGGGAGCCGTCGCTTGTTGCTCAACACCTGTTAACCATTGCGGCGGAATTTAACGCATATTGGGCGCGAGGTAATAAAGATCATTCTATGCGGATTCTGCGGGTTGATGCTAACCAACTTACGGCCGCACGTGTCGTCCTTACAACTGCGGTTCGTATTGTCTTGCGTAACGGTTTGCAACTTCTTGGGGTTGCAACGCCGGATGCAATGTGAGCCGCTGAGTGTGGCGTATCCAGGGTCCTGAAAGCTTAAACAATGAAAATAAATGAGACGCCGATTAAAAAAAATAAACGCTTGCAGTTAGACCAAACTCAAGTAACTCTTTTGCTTAGTTTTATGACCGTCGGACTTGTACTTGTCTTTGGGGCTGGATTTATAACCGGTATGTGGTACCAAACAAATGAAGCAAGTCGCTCACTTCATCTTGAGTCCGCCACCCAACCGCTTCCTCCTACTTCAGATGCAGACAAGCAGATGACGTTCTATACCACGTTGACACGTTCGCAGGCGTCTTCCGCCGCAGGGCAATCTGACCCCAAGGAAATGAATGATCCCCAACCTCCGAGTCATACCAGGCCATCTCGGCAAATTCCCCCAGCTACTCAGCCCGCGGCGTTAAAGGTGCGTTATCGTGTACAGGTTGGCAGTTTTCGTGCCCGTGATGAGGCAGAACATTTAAATACGGTTTTATCAAATAAAGGGTATACGACCGTCATTAAAACTGCCTTGGTGTCGGGCAAGGGAATTGTTTATCGTGTTATGGTTGGTCAATTTGCCGAACGGGATGCCGCCAATCACCTTGCCCATCGTCTGCAGTCTCGAGAACGTCTGGCAGTGATGATTACCTCGGATGCTCCATGAGGCTTGATGACTGTTGACGCTCACAGGCGTAGAAGTGTAACGTGCAAAGTTTTGCCCGTAGAGATCGGTTGCCACCCGATGTCTTTGCCATTGTTGACGAACTCAAAATGCAAACACGATGGGCGGGCGAGGATATCTTCGCCCTGGATGAAAATGAGCACCAGACGCGACAGGCTTTAGACGGTCGTCGACTGTTTTAAGGCAGCGATAGAGAAGGAAAGGCGCATATGCGGACCGTCCGGATTGGGCTGATTGGGCTTGGTACTGTTGGTTCTGGGGTGGTGCAGATTCTACAGGAACAAAGCGATTTAATTACCGCCCGGGTGGGCGCACAGCTTAACCTGAAGCGGGTCGCTACACGACATCCGGAGCGCCAACGGTCCGTTGTCTTACCAGAGGGACAGGTGAGCAAGGATGTCAAGCAATTAATTAATGATCCCGACATTGACATCGTTGTCGAGCTGATGGGGGGGTACGAACCGGCAAGAACCTACCTACTTGAAGCCATCCAGTTGGGAAAGCACATTGTGACCGCGAATAAGGCATTATTGGCGGAACACGGGCAAGAAATCTTCCAAGCGGCAACTACAAAAGGCTTGGATGTTGGCTTTGAAGCTAGTGTCGGTGGGGGAATTCCGGTTATCCGTGCGATTAGAGAAGGTTTTGTTGCCAACCGTTTCCTGTCGATTTCAAGCATTATTAATGGGACGTCGAATTATATCCTCAGCAAGATGACGGATCAGGGATTGGAATTTAATGATGTGTTAAAAGAGGCCCAAGCCTTGGGTTACGCTGAGGCAGATCCTACGTTTGACATCGAGGGCATTGATGCGGCGCAGAAACTTGCATTACTGACTTCTCTTGCCTTTGGCGGTTGGACATCATATGAGGATATCTATACCGAAGGTATCTCTAAGCTAACCAAGCTCGATATCGCCTATGCGCGTGAGCTAGGGTATCGTGTGAAACTGCTTGCCATGGCGAAGCTCGAAGATGATCAGTTGGATGTCCGTGTACATCCTGCCTTAGTCGAAGCAACAAGCTGGCTTGCCAACATTAACGGCGTTTATAACGCTGTGAGTATTCATGCTGATATGGTCGGTCGCCAGATGCTTATTGGACGCGGGGCTGGCGCCTTGCCAACCGCTAGTGCGGTTGTTAGTGATTTGGTCGATGTGGCGCGCCGCATTTGTTATGGGTCCCAGGAGAACGGACGCTCCTCAGTGAGTCAACTGCAGCAGCTTAGTACCCTTCCTCGGAAGCACGTAAATGATATTGTGTGCCGTTATTATTTGCGCTTTCAGGTGCTTGACCAACCGGGTGTTCTTGCCGCCATTAGCGGGGTGCTAGGCGCTCATGATATCAGCTTAGCATCGGTTATCCAAAAGGGCAGGGCTGATGAACATGGCGGGCACGTGTCGGTAGTGATGATGACGCACGAAGCTCGGGAGTATAGCGTACGTCAGGCGCTGCAGGAAATTGAAAGACTAACTTCGGTGCAGGGTGACACCGTGTGTATTCGGGTTGAAGAGACGGACGAAGATTGACACGTTATCTCGAGTTGACACGTGAGTATTGTGGTACAGAAGTACGGTGGAACCTCGGTCGGAAGCATTCAGCGCATACAAGCTGTAGCGCAACGGGTGCTTCGTACGAAAGCGGCGGGCCATCAAGTCGTGGTGGTGGTATCTGCCATGGCAGGCGAAACGGATCGTTTGCTGCGATTGGCTCAAGACATCAGTGCGCAGCCTGAGGCGCGCGAGCTTGATATGCTCCTCAATACAGGTGAGATGGTGTCGATTGCCTTGCTTGCCATGGCGTTAAATGATGCAGGCTGTCAGGCGGCGTCATTTACCGGTATACAAGGCGGCATCGTCACGGATAATGTTCACACCCGTGCACGGATTAAGCAGATTACCACAACACGTTTGCTTGAGACCTTGAGGGCGGACCGAGTTCCGGTTGTTGCCGGTTTTCAGGGCGTTAGTGAAACACAGGAGTTTACCACTCTGGGCCGAGGCGGCTCTGATCTGACGGCCGTTGCATTAGCCGCAGCTCTGGAGGCTGATGTTTGTGAAATATATACGGACGTCGATGGTGTATACAGTGCCGATCCCAATATTGTTTCAGACGCTCGCTTGCTGCGGCGCATTTCTTATGACGAGATGCTGGAGTTGGCACGTTTAGGTGCGCAAGTTTTGCAGGCTCGTTCGGTGTTGTTTGCCAAGAAATTTAACGTGCCGGTTGTCGTCAAGTCGTCGTTTAGCGAGGGAGAAGGAACGGTGATTACCAAAGCTGACCAAGACATGGAACGAGTAGTCGTGTCGGGGATAGCAGTCGATAAAGACCAAGCCAAGATAACGCTAATGCATCTTCCCGATCGGCCTGGTATTGCGGGCAAACTCTTCGGCCGGATCGCCGCAGCAAATATTGTGGTGGATATGATCATTCAAAATGCCAGCGAAGGAGGGTTAACCGATATTTCATTTACCGTTCCGCGTCCTGATGCACAAACGGCTTCAGCGCTTGCTCGGCAACTTTTACCCGACATTGAGGCCGAAGACGCCACTCTGCAAATGGACATTGCAAAGGTGTCTATTGTTGGAGTGGGTATGCAGAGTCATTCGGGTGTTGCCGCCAGTATGTTCAGAGCCTTGGCCGCTGAAAATATAAACATCTTAATGATCAGTACGTCAGAGATTAAGGTGTCATGTGTGATTCACGATCGCTATGCTGAATTGGCAGTCCGTGTACTACACGATGTGTTTCAGTTGGCTAGCCCTCGTCAGACGGATTAAGCCAGACCTGCTCTAGGAAAGGAATCCAATGCCGCCTCAAAATTATGTCTACTTGTTCGCCGATGGTGTGGCTGAAGGAAAAGCGGAGTGGCACGACCTACTTGGTGGTAAAGGCGCCGGGCTGGCCGAAATGACAGGTTTGGGTATTCGGGTGCCACCTGGGTTTACCATTTCCACAGAGGCCTGTCTGGCATATTTTGCAGCAGGAAACCGTTATCCAAACGGTTTGTGGGAGACCATCTTGAGCACGTTGCGGAGGGTTGAAAAGGCCGCCGCTGCGATGTTCGGAGACCGTAATAACCCACTTCTTCTATCGGTACGTTCGGGGGCCAGGGTGTCCATGCCGGGCATGATGGATACGGTTCTTAATATCGGTTTGAACGATAACACGGTTCTCGGACTTGCCTATACCTCCAATAAGCCTCGCTTTGCTTATGACTCCTATCGGCGCTTCATTGCGATGTTTGGAAATGTGGTCATGGGTATTCCACTTGAGGCATTTGAATCACTTTTGCACGATCTGAAACAGCGCCAGTCGGTTGAGTTTGATCATGAACTTAGCGCTGACGCCCTGCGTGATCTGATTAAACCGATGAAAATGTTGGTACAGGATGTAACAGGGCGCGCCTTTCCGCCTAATCCTCGAGATCAGCTACGCATGAGCATCAATGCGGTATTTGCCTCGTGGCACAATGATCGTGCGATTGCTTATCGGCGTGAAAACAATATTCATGATGATTGGGGGACAGCGGTGAATGTGCAAGCCATGGTGTTTGGCAACTATGGCTACGATTCAGGCACTGGAGTTGTGTTTACGCGTGATCCGGCAACCGGGGAAAAATATTTATTTGGTGAGTTTTTGCCGAATGCACAGGGTGAGGATGTGGTTGCTGGAATTCGTGATCCACAGCCAATTGACACCCTCGAAGGCCTCATGCCCGAGGTTTATAGCGAGCTGACTGAGGTGTGTCGCAAACTAGAAGACCACTTCCGCGATATACAGGATATTGAGTTTACCATTCAGGACCGAGTCCTTTATCTCCTACAAACGCGGTCTGGAAAACGAACGGCAACGGCTGCAGTTCGAGCCGCGGTTGAAATGGTGAACGAAGGTTTGATTGACAAACGCCAAGCCGTTCTACGGATTGAGCCGTCACAAGTCGACCAGCTGTTACATCCGATGATTGATCCGCTTGCTCCCTTGACTGTTCTAGGAACTGGGTTGCCTGCCTCACCTGGAGCTGCAAGTGGGCAGGTTGTATTTACGGCTGAAGAGGCGGTGCGGCGTAGTCAGGCTGGTGTGCAAGTGTTGTTAGTGCGTAATGAAACCTCCCCGGAAGATATTCGCGGTATGTACGCAGCACAGGGTATTGTTACAGCACGGGGTGGTATGACGAGTCATGCCGCAGTTGTTGCGCGTGGGATTGGCACCACCTGTGTCGTCGGTTGCCGAGAGTTGCGAATGCATGAGAGCGCTGGTTATTGTCACATTGGTGAGCAGGAGATTCGAGCTGGTGACTACCTGACCATTGATGGGTCTACTGGCCAGGTGATCTTGGGGCGAACACCGTTGATCAAACCTGAATTTGGCGGTGATTTTGCTCAACTGATGGCCTGGGCGGACAGCTATCGGACTTTAGGGGTGAGGTGTAATGCGGATACGCCTCATGATGCAGAGATGGCCAGACGCTTTGGCGCTGAGGGGATTGGATTGTGCCGTACCGAGCACATGTTTTTTGCCGATGATCGAATATTGGCCGTACGTCAAATGATTATCGCGGAAGATCCCAAGCTACGGCAGGACGCCCTCAACCTAGTTCTGCCAATGCAAAAAAGTGATTTTAAAGAAATTTTCCGAGT